>JAAYKP010000123.1 GCA_012522335.1 Bacillota bacterium | reverse complement strand
CGCGACGACGATCTCCATGAAAGTAGAGCGGATTAACCGGTACCGGTTTAGCCCAGCCAAAGCCAACCAGCCACAGAGCCAGTAGCCCCAGGGGATCAATATGTTTCAGCGGGTTTAAGGTCAGACGCCCCTGCTGTTTTGCTGTAGGATCGCCAAGTTTGTTGGCAGCTGCAGCATGTGCAAACTCGTGAAAAGTCAAAGCAATCAGTAAGGCAGGAATGCGGTAGAATAAATCACTGCTGACAAAGCGTGAAATCAAATTACTGAAAGGCAAATCAATTCTCCTCTCCCCCGGCAGGAACTTGCTGCAGGTATTGTTGAACAAAGTCCAGTTCTTCTGCTCTGCTGCGAACCAGCCCATCAACCTTCGCCCCGCGCACTGCTGCCAAAATCTCCTGATACACCGGTCCCGGCGGCAGACCCAGCGCCTCCAGATCATGGCCGTTTATTTCCACCTGCAGTGACCGGATCTTTTCCCAATAGAAAGCGATACGACGCCAAACCAGACTATCCTTACTTTCTACCAGCAGCAGAAGCAGTGTTTCCACGGGCTGCTCTCCCAACCACTGATCTAATTGACTCGGCTTTAGCTCCTCCTCAGTCATCAGCTCTTCCAGCAGCTGGGGTACCACCGTCACAGCAGCCAGTATCCGCCGTATTATTTCCCGTGGTAAACGCAGGCGGCGGCATAAATGTCTGGCTTCCTGATAATGCAGATCTAACATTAACGCCGCCAAATAAAGGGCTTCCGGCAGCGGCTCCATATCCGGCCAGGTGCGCTGTACGCAGGCCAGAACCTCCTCCACGGCAAACAGTCTGTTCTGCAGCAGCTGATGATAATGAAGTCCGGGAAAAACACTGACAGCCAGGTCTAACTCGAAAAGACGATGAAGGGTGTCAGCAATTTTTTCTTCCTGAAAGATCAAGGATAATTCATCATAAATACGTTCTCTGCTAACCTTCTCTAAAACCCGGGTTTTAACTGCGTTTTCCACTAAAGCCCGGGTTGTTTCCTCCAATTGAAAACCAAAGCGCTGTTCAAAGCGAACTGCCCGCAGCAGCCGCAGCGGGTCTTCCACAAAACTTAAATTGTAGAGCACACGAATCAAACCCTGCTCTAAATCAGCCAAACCATTAAAAAAGTCGATCAGCTGCCCGTAGCGAGGCGCATTGAGGCTGATCGCCAAAGTGTTAATGGTAAAATCCCGGCGAAACAGGTCATGCTTGAGACTGCTCTGTTCCACTTCCGGCAGGGCGGCGGGACGGGCATAAAACTCCTGCCGCGCTGTTACCAGGTCAATCTTCTGACCGTCATGCAGGATTAGTTCCGCCGTGCCAAACTGTTCATGCTTTCTGATCTGACCGCCCAACAATTGCTGCAGCTGTTCGGCAAAAGGAATGGCCAGCGGCTCTACCGCCAAATCTAAATCATGGGTGTTCCGTCCTAACAGCAGATCACGGACGAAGCCCCCGACAACGTGCACTTTGCACTGCTCACGATCCGCCGTTTGCCCAATCAAATAGAGCAGACTTTGTAATTTTTCCGACAAGCGCTTGGTTAACAGCGGTGTTATATCCTGCCCGGCACGGGGAAAGGCTGTCTCTTCCTCTATTATTTTCGTTTTACTGCCTTCTAAACTTGCTAACACATCTGTGCGGGTAACGATACCGATTACCTGCTCATTCTCGACAACCGGCACACGCCCCAGGTCATTTTTGATCATAATCTGCTGTACTTCGCGCAGCGGTAACTCCGGCGCGACGGTGATCGGTTTTCTGCTCATATAACCTTTAACCGGCGCGTGCCCTAAGCCGTGGCGCATGGCTTTCTCCAGATCACGCCGGGAAATAATGCCCACCAACCGGCCGTCAGTAATAACCGGAAAGCCGCTGTGCCCATAACGAAACATCAACTCCTGCGCTTCTTGGATTGTTGTTTCCGGGGTAATACTGCGTACCGGTGCCGACATAATCTCCCGGGCCGTAGTGACCGGTTTAACTTCCGCCGACAGTATTTTTATTAACTGCTCGCGTACGGCGGCTGCATCCGCAGCCTTAACTGTCGCCGACGCCGCGGCCCGATGTCCTTTACCGCCAAAGGGGGCCAAAACTGCGGCGGCATCTATTTCCTCTACACGACTGCGGCCTATAATATATACTTTATTCTCCATGTCCACAACCGTCAACATTAAATCAACATCTTCAATTTCCAGCAGCATCTGAGTTAAAAAGCCAAGTCCATAAACATAATCAGCAGAGGCGGCTGTCGCAATACTGACGCGCACCCCCTGCAGCTCAAAAGATTCGGCTGCCGCCAACAGCTCGTCCAAAAGCAATCTTTGCTCCTCATTCAGGGGGCGGTTCATGAATTCATTAATGACACGCAGGTTGACACCAAGCTGCCATAATTGCTGCAGCGCCGTCACATCTCGCTCCGTGGTATTTTCATATGTCAAACAGCCTGTATCTTCATAAATGCCCAAGGCAAATAAAGTAGCTTCAAAAGGAGAAACAGTCAGGCCCTGCCGGACAATTTTTTCCCAGAGCAGGGTAATGGTGGCGCCAACATTATCCACCACCATATACTGTCCCACCAAATCATCATCGCTGGCCGGATGATGATCATAAAGATGGATTTCTGTCAGCTCGTCCAGGTAGTCGGCCAGTAAACCAAGACGCCGGCGCTGGCGGGTGTCTGTCAGCACCAACAGCTTCATTTCTGCTAAATCAAGCTCTTTAACGGTCTTTACCGGCAGCAAATCTTTATATAATGAGACGTACTCCTGCACATTCCTGCTTAAGCTGTTAGGCAGCACAGCCTGTGCTTCCGGATAAAGCTTGGTGGCTGCCACCAGTGAAGCCAAAGCGTCAAAGTCAGCATTCAAATGCGTGGTGATTACCTGCAAGAGCCGTCACTCCCTTCAAATCTTTCCTCATTATACCACATCCGGCAGGACGGCGTGAATATATAAACACTTTAGTCGACAAACTTATCCCCCTGCGGATGGGGAAGAAAGCAAGGCAAGGCCGGGATAATTTCCTGTCCGTAAAAAAGAAACGGCGCGCGCCGTTTCTGCTTTTTAACTACGTTTAGGTTAGATAGGCTAAACCTGCTGCGCGCCTTTTCCTGCGCTGCTGCAGCAAATCAAGAAAGGCCTCAAGGCGGGTTCTAATACCGGCCTCGCCTGACTGTTCATCAAGGGACAGGGAAAGCACCGGGATGCCTTGCTCTTGACTGACTGCCGGCAGGATGCTCTGTGCCACAATTTCCGGGGTACAGGTAAAGGGTAAAATGTGAATCACACCGTCATAACCTCGCTGCGCATATCGAACTGTATTGCCGATTGATTCCCAGCCATGACCGCCAACCATATTATTTAAATAAGGCGCGGCTGCCT
>JAAYKP010000122.1 GCA_012522335.1 Bacillota bacterium | reverse complement strand
CCAGCAGCAGAAAGGCATGGACTACCGCTATGAAGATAAACCCAGTGCGGTCACAGCCCTGCAGAATCGTCAGCAGGACAATGTGAACATTGCCCGCAGCAAACAAAAACAGCTGGTCGGGGTCTAAGATAAAAGGGGTGCCGCAGCACTACGTCAAAAAGTAGTTCACGGCACCCCCTCACTTTTGCGGAAAAAGCGCTGCTTACCATGAAGGTAAGCAGCGCTTTTTTTGTCCAAACTTACAAGTCTTTATTTGGCAATGGTCACCGGTATGGCCAGCTCATTAAGGCGTGAGCCGTCTTTCATGCTTGTTTCATAGATCACCACGGTACCTGTGTTCCCGGTAACATTACCAAGCTCAATCACAATCTCAAACTCACCCCAGCCGGGGGCGCCTTCTGAAGCCATGGTATAGCCCTCGGAGACAATCTTGTCTCCCACTTTAAACTCATACTGAAAAGCTGCCTCAAATACCTGGGCCATGCCGCGGATCACAACCTTATCCTTCACCACGGCGCCGGGCGCCGGCTCATAAATACGAAAGGCCGTATTCTGCAGCACAATTTCCCTCGGATCCATTTCCTCCACCCAGCGGTAGCTGTCCGGATCTTTGGCGCTAATGGGGTCTTTAGTATAGAAATACTCAAAGAGCGTCTCCACAACTTTGCCTTCCACCAGCAGCTGCGTCTGCTCATAGCCAAACTGCTGCATAATCATGGCCACCTGTTCCGCAAACAGCAGCTCCCCGTCTAAACCTATCTTAATATCCTGAATCTCTTTACTAAAGCTGACATGGGCCACGCCCCCTACATCCTGCACATACTCAATGACCACATCATCGTGCACCAGTCCCGTCAGTTCCTTATGTTGGGGACCGGCCAGCCAGGCTTCCAGGGCTGCCTTCGGCAGCTGCTTTTTATCTTTTACCGCAACTTCTGTTTTGACACGGTAAGTTCGCATCAGATCGCTGTCAGGAAAGTAAAGGACGACAGGATATTTCTGCTGCTTGACCTGCGGCGTCGGTGTCAGATCATTTTCATCAATAGGCTCCTCACTTGACGTCCCGGGCTCCCCGGCAGGATCTTCCGCCGGATCTATCGTTACCTCATCCGGATCTATCACCGCCGGCGGCTCCTGGTCATTATGCTGCGGCGGCACAGCATTATTCTTCCCACAGCCGACCACCAAGAGCAGACTGAGCAAAGCAATGCCAATCAGGGTAAACAGTTTTTTCATCGTAAATCCTCCTCGTTGTACCTAAACTTCTTGTGTATCTTCACTATACTGCCCCTTTGTATCATCAGCATTGATCAATTGTAACATTTTTGTTACTTAGCCGGCAGCCGCAAGTGAAAGCAGGAACCTTTTTGCGGTACAGACTCAACTGTAATCTGACCCTGATGCAGTTCAGCAATCTGTTTAACAATGGCTAACCCTAAACCGCTGCCCTCCTGATTCCAGGCGGTAGCATCATTAGCCCGATAAAAGGGCTCAAAGATTCTCGGCAGCTCTTCAGCGGCAATGCCGATGCCCTGGTCACAAACACTGATCACCTTGGCTCCCTGCTCCCTTTTCACCGCGATCCTGACCGTCTTACCCCGCGGTGAATAGCGAATAGCATTGGCCACCAAGTTGTCCAGGGCGCGCAGAAACAGCTGGCGGTCAACATGAAAAGTGACATCCTGCAGCTCAAACTCCAAAGTAACATCCTGCTGCTGCGCCAGATACTGAAACACCTGCAGCAGGTGCTCCTTCAGCTCCCGGGCACTGACATCCTCTTTCTGCAGCGGCCTGTCCCCCAGCCGCATGATCTGCAGCAGCTGCTCCACCATCTGCTTCATCTTCTGCACCTGAAAAACAAGATCCTGGGTAAACTCCTGAAAGCGTTCCTCATCAGACCGCACATAGGGTAAGTTTTCTAAAATCAGCTGCATCGTCGCCAGCGGCGTTTTTAATTCATGGGAAGAAGTGCTGAGAAAACGGCGCTGCCGTTCATCATACAGATTTAATTCCGCCACCATCCCGGCAATGGCCTCAATCAGTTCCTTGATTTCATCCTGCCGCCGGTAGGTCAGGGCAAAAACACGTTTCCGGGGCGTGATCTGCTTCAGCGCCGCAATAATCTTCCGGATCGGTTCCGTCAGCCAGGCTGCCACCACATAGGACAGCAGAAAGAGGATGACCACGGCCAGCGACAGCACCCGCAGCATCCAGCTGCGAAAAGTACTTAACTCTGCTGACAGCGCTTCCGCTTCCTGAATCAGCAGCAAATAACCTGCCGCCTGGCCAAAAGGCAGCAGCGTATACTGCACATAACCAAAAGCATCGGTCTGGGCAAAGTGGGAAGCATATCCTTCCCCTTTATTTAACACAGCCAACTCCAGCCTTGTCTTAGGCGGCAGCACCTCAAAACTGTCGGCAAATACTTTTTTCTCGGCATCAAGGATAATTAAACGGGCCTGCAGCTGCTCGCTGTACTTTTGCAGGTAACCCATTAAACGCTGCGGTGACTCTGGATAAACCTGGGCAAAATCCTCCAGCAGCGCAGCACCCTGGGCAAAAGCAACCTGTTCATAACTGGCCTGTAAACGTTCCTCATAAGCATCAGCCACCACCAGATAAACACCCAGTGAAGTGGCCAGAAAAAGCACCGTCAACACCAGCCACAATTGGGATTGGATCTTCATGACTTCTCACCGAAGCGGTAGCCCAGTCCCCTGACGGCCTGAAAGTATTTCTTCCCGCACAGCTGCAATATTTTTCTGCGTAAGCGGCTGATGGTTACATCCACGGTACGGTCATTGTAGCCCGGCAGTTCACCCCAGACTTCTTCATACAGATATTCCCGCGTAAAGACGTTATGAGGTTTTTTCATCATCAGCTCCAGCAGTTTATATTCATTGGCCGTCAAGGCTGCCGTTTCTTCACCGCAGACCAGCAGCAGCTTTTCCCGGTCCAGCCGCAGATCTTCATACTGCAGCCACGCCTCAGCCGCCTGCCCTTTATGCTCCGCCGAAATCCTGCGCAGCAGAGCATGAATGCGTGCCAGCAGTTCCCGCTGATCAAAGGGCTTGACCAGATAATCATCGGCACCTACTTCCAGCCCTACCACTTTATCAAAGATCTCACCCTTGGCCGTCAGCATCATAATAGGCACCTGGGATTCCCGGCGAATCCGTTTACATACTTCCAGCCCGTCCAACTTCGGTAAAGTCCAATCCAACAACACCAAATCATACTGCCCTACGGCAAACAGCTCCAAAGCCGCTTCCCCGTCATAGGCAGTATCTACCTGAAAGCCTTCCCGTGTCAAAAAGAAAGCAATATTTTTCGCCATAATCTGCTCATCTTCCACTAATAACAAGCGTTTCATACTCTCGCCCCCACAGCTTAGCGTTTACCTCTCAGCTATTCCTCATACTGTCTCAGCCACTGTTTATCCTGCCGCCAAAACGAAAAAGCTGCCATATGTCAGAATTTATATATAATTCTTCTACAACAACTGCTATAATTAAAATATAGCAAAATATAGCAGTTTGTGAAGGAGGATGAATAATGCCGGAAGAATTCAAACCAGGTTGTCAGCGGCCGCCAATTAAAAAAGCTGCCCCGGCAGCAGCAGATGCTGCAGCAGCGCCAGTAAGGGAGGAACGTATTATGCTGCCTAGAGTAGGCAAGCCTGCGCCGGAGTTTACCGCCTCTGGCTTTTATCAGGGCAAATTTATGAATTTTAGTTTAGATGAGTACAAAGGGAAGTGGGTTCTGCTCTGTTTCTATCCCGGAGATTTCACCTTTGTTTGAGCAACCGAAATTTCGGCAGTTGCCGAAAAGTATGATGAGTTACAAGCTCTTGATGTAGAAGTTCTCTCTGTGAGCGTAGACAGCATTTATGTCCACAAAATGTGGAATGAACACGAACTATCCAAGATGATCAACAAGGACATCCCCTTCCCCATGCTTTCCGACCAGGATGGCAGTATCGGCAAAATGTACGGTATCTATGATGAAGACTCCGGCGTCGAGACAAGAGGACGTTTCATAATCGACCCCGACGGCATCATCCAGGGCTTTGAAGTACTGACACCATCGGTAGGCCGCAATGTGGCCGAGTCAATTCGCCAAATCAAAGCATTCCAGCTGGTACGCAAATCCGAAGGCACCGAAGCTACTCCCTCCGGTTGGCAGCCGGGCAAAGCAACATTAAAACCCAACCCTGACCTTGTCGGTAATGTGTGGAAAGTATGGAAAGTCAGTCAGGCCTTTGACGACTAAAAACTGCTAAACAACTGTCAAAGAGAGACATCCCCCGGTCAGCACTCCTAACCGGGGGGTGTTTTTTCTGCCTACAATAAATATATTTAATATCGGCAATATTTACTCAATTCAAGAATTTTGGCAGGATTTAGGCCATAAGATGTAAAAGTAATAATAAACCATAATTACCAGAATCATGTGACCGCAAGTAAAGGAGGAGGAGAAACAGGATGAGTAATCTGCAGGCAGAAAGAAATCAGTTGTACGCAGACATCTGGGCAGGGAAAAGACCCAAAAGAGTGCCCGTAACAGCCATGATCAGTCTGGAATATGCCATACAGCATCAAGGTTATTCACTATTTCGCGAGTACTACAGCCCCAAGCATTGTTTTGAGGCAGCCGAAGAAATGGCTAAACTAATTAACAGCGACAATCTACCGACTAACCCTGAAAACATGGCCGCTGCCTATCGTTACTCCATGAGTAAATTTATGGTACAGGGCAGAGACGGTTTTTATCAGCACCCCAACTATTCACCGATGAAATTTGAAGAATATCCGGAGTTAATTAAAGACCCCTTTGCCTATTGGGCCAATGTGGTGCGTCCCAGAATCTTCGGCATCCTGGAAGAAGATGAGCGCTACGGAGAGTTAAGACTGAATCTCGCCCGCAGCGTAGTAGCCTCTAAATACTTTGGCATGGGTACGCCGCAGCTGGTCGAAAAATATGAACGCGCCAATATTGAACATATGGCCATGATGAATACGGCACCCTTAGATTATGTTGCCGACTTTCTCAGAAACTTCTCCGATATCTGTATCGATATGCGCAGAGCACCGCAGTGGGTAGCCGATGCCGCCGAGGCCGCGCTGCAGTTCATCTGTGACTCCCTGGACAGGGTAAAAAAGGTACCCGGTAAAATTAACATGGTGGTACTGCCCCTGCATATGGCTCCCTACCTCAATCCGAAGAACTTTGAAAAGTTCTACTTCCCCACTTTCAAAAAATTAATTGAGGCCATCCAGGAGCGCGGCCTGCATGCCAGCATCTACTGTGAACATAATTGGGACCCACACTTAGAAGCCCTTAACGATCTGCCGGGTCGGGTACAGATCGGCTTTGAAATGGCTGATCCCAAATTAGTAGTGGAAAAACTGGACAAACGCCATATCATCAGCACCTTCTTTCATACCCATCTGCTGCGCACCGCCACCCCGGAGCAGGTGAGCGATGCAGTAAAACGCTTACTGGATATTGTCGCCGTTAACGGCAACTATGTCTTTGCCATGAATAAACCGGTACTTAACCCGGGTGACGCCAGCATCGAAAACATCCAGGCCATGGTAGATACCGCCGTAGAATACGGTGTGTACTAAAACAGGAAATGGGGGAGAGAAATGTCTAGAAAACTCATTCTCAGTAAAGAAGAATTAATCGAAAAGTACAACTTAAACGAGGAGGAGCAGGTCTACCTGCTGCCCATCCTCATGGATATAGAAGACGCCGTCCGCCGGCATATCACCAGCCCAGTCTAAGCAAACAAGCAGCCACAGGTT
>JAAYKP010000012.1 GCA_012522335.1 Bacillota bacterium | reverse complement strand
CTTCATAACGAGGTGAGCCTGATTACATGTACAAGGGGCTGCAGAAGAGAATGGAAGCTGAACGTAAACGTTTGGCAGTAATGATCAGTAAGTATGGTATTAATGACACAAAAACAATTAAGCAAAGCGAAAAATTAGATAAATTAATTGTCGACTATTTAAAAGAGACCAAGTCTAATGAGCTTTGAAAGCTCCTGCTTCAGCGGTAAAACGCCTCTACTGTTTCCAGAGAGGCATTTTTTTTTAGGATCTTGACAATTATTAATCTGTATTATATAGTACATTACAGTAGTAATGCACTATTGCTGTAGAGGTGGGGGAGTGTTATGAGTGATACTTAATCCGGATAGTTTGAAACCAATATACATTCAGATTGCTGAATGGCTGGAGTTGGAGATTTTGCAGGATGCCATTAAAAGTGACGAAAAAATTTATTCACAGTATCAGTTGGCAGAAATGTTTAATGTTAATCCGGCTACTGCCGCTAAAGGGCTGTCCTTGCTAGCTGAGGAAAATTTTTTATACAAGAAACGGGGCTTAGGCATGTTTGTTGCGCCACAGGCAAAAGAAAGAATACGCCAAAAACGGATTAATGAAAATTTGCAGCAGCTTGTCTTTGAAGTTGTCGCTGAGGCAAAACGTCTGCAGGTCCCGCCTGAGGAGTTAGTTAATATGATTCAAAGAGCGACACAACAGGCTGTAAAGGAGGAGTAGCTGTGCATTGTATTGAGAGCAAAAACCTGAGCAAAACCTTTGACAAGATAAAAGCTGTTCATGATTTAAGCTTTACGATAGAAGAAAATAAAATTACCGGTTTAGTGGGCAGGAACGGTGCAGGTAAAACGACCCTCTTAAAGTTAATTGCCGGCTATCTGCTGCCGACAACAGGCGAAATAAATGTATTTGGCCGGAATCCTTTTAACAACCTGCAGGTTGCCGCCAATCTGATTTTTATCGATGATCAGCTGGCCCTGCCGGAGAACCTGAGCCTGGAGGAAACGCTGGCAGCAGTTGGTCAGTTTTATCCTAACTGGCAGGCAGAGCTGGCCCGAGCTTTGCTGGATTACTTCTCACTGCAGCCGCGACAGTATTATGCCAATCTTTCCAAAGGGATGAAAAGCAGCTTCAATATGATCATCGGTATCGCCGCCCGCTGCCCCCTGACCATTTTTGATGAGCCGACTGTAGGCATGGACGCGGCGGTGCGTAAAGATTTTTATCGTGCCCTTCTTAAAGATTTTATGCAGTACCCGCGGACGATTATCTTTTCCAGCCATTTATTAAGTGAAATTGAGGAGCTGCTTGATGATTTGCTGTTGATTAAAGCCGGGGAAAAGTACTTACATCTGCCCCTGGATGAATTAAGAAATTATGCCGTTGGGCTGACCGGCAGGGAGAGCATCATCAGGAAAATGACAGGGCAGGAGCAAGTATTATTCCAACAAAAATTAGGCAGGGATAGTATTTACCTGGTAGCACGCAATACCTTTGACCAGCAAACATTACAGCAGGCACGCCTACAGGGGGTTGAGATTTCTCCGGTGGCAACTGATGATTTGTGTATTTATCTTACAGCCCAGCATAAAGGGGGAATTGATGATGTCTTTTCACGAAACTAACCTGCTCTCTGTAACGAAAAAACAATTTATATATAAACTCCAGGCTAATCTGGGTATCCTTATTTCTTTAATGATCATACAACTACTGGCGCTGTTGTTGTCGACAGCCGGTGTTTCCTCCATGAGTGTCGGTACCAATTTAACAATAATTAATCTAAAAATTATTTCCGGGGATATCATTATTGTGTTTACCCTCATCTGGGCATTTATTGTAGGCTATAATACAGCCGGTAATGCTTACCGTTTAGATTACCATTTTGTCACTAACCGCCTCTCCAGTAATCTTGCCAGCGGCTGCTTTTTGCTACTTACAAGTTTGCTGGCCGGTATTACAGCGACATTTTGCGGCGTATTACTAAGGGTTTTGTTATACTTTTGGCGGGACCTCCTGACTACCAAGGGCTTGTCTATGGCACCCGCGCTGCTTATGAAGGGTAGTTACGTGACTGTGCTTTATGCCTGTTTACTGAGTGCCTTGGGTTATTTTTACGGCATGTTGGCGCAGCGTAATAAAGCTCTGACCGTCTTAATCCCGGTGCTTTTTTTTGGTTCTCTGTTTGCGGCGGCCAAGGACACAAGAGCTGCGCAGCTCTTTAGACAGGTGCTGGTCTTTTATTTCAGCGAAAGTTCACTTGCTTTATTTACCTTGAAAATTGTACTGACAGTGGCCCTGCTTTTTATTACCATAATTCTCTTTACCAACAGAATGGAGGTCAGAAAATGATTGCGTTATTACCTTTATTGACCTTACTGCCGGCAATCCTGATCTTCCTGGTACTTGGCAAAACGCGTGTTTCTTTTAGACGAACACGTTTCGTATTTACCGTCTATTTAGTGTTCCTGCTGCTCTGTACCGGTGCTGCTTTTATTACTGCCGCAGCGGTTGAAACAGAGTCGGCGCTGAACAAAGAAATTACGGAAATTGATCCTGAAACAAGTGCCGGGGAGTTCTATGCAGCACTGAGTGAAGGGCGTGTGGCTCAACTGCCGGAGGTAGAAAAAAATGGCTACTGGAGTTTTACTTACCCTGGTCAGGAACTATCTATTACAACTGCAGAAGGCGAACATTTTGAACCTTCTATAGTAATTGAAAGAAAGGACATTAATGATGAGACCATAGAGATTACCAGCTACACCAGCAGTTTGAAGTTCAAAGGAAACTATTTGGTCAGTCCTCCCACTGTCAGGAGACGGGGAGAGAAATACCTGGAATTAACTAACGGTACAAGTAATGTGGTGACTACTTATATTTTCGCGGATGATTGGACTATGCAGCAGTTTAGTGCTGACCGCCGCTTCCCGGATTACCATTGGAAACTTCATTCTTTATTAGGTGAACAGGCTGTTGTCATACGTGTGCCAAAAGATCTGCAGGTGGAGGTAGGACGCGGCTTTCATGTTGTTTCGTTAATAAACAGCGATAGTTGAGGCAGGGGCCTGCCGGCCCCTTGTTAATTAATTAACTTACCAGTAAAACTTGTGTATTAAGACAGGAGAGGATATAATAAGAGACAGAATATTCACAATTGGGGGTAACAGCATGCCGGAAGATAAGAAAGCTGATGTTAGGATTACCATCCTTAAAAAGACGAAAGTTGAAGATATTCACAGTGCTTATGCGAAGGAAAATGTGCCTGTAGTCTGCGCCAAGGGTGAGGAAGGTGTTAGCTATATCTCTGTAAATGGTGAAAAGCCTGAAGGCTTTTGCCCCGGAGCCTGGAGAGGGCTGGCAGCAACAGTAGAGCTTTTGGCTGCAGGTGGTACCAGTCCTTATACCAGGGAAGAAGGCACCGCTATTTCCTGCTGTAATGATGGTTTACATCCCGTGATTTTTAAATTAGAAAGGGTGGCCGGCTAGCAGATATAATAACCTCGCGCAGTAGACCAACAGCCGCTGCCGGGGTTATTTTAGTTTTGTCTGTCTGGTGATTACATATTTTTGCCGGCCGGGGAGGATGAATAATGTTAGTAACAACAACACCGTCAATTGAGGGACGTAAAATTGTAGAGTATCGCGGCATTGTGTTTGGTGAAGTAATCTCAGGTGTTGATTTTCTCAAAGATTTGTCTGCAGGGCTGCGTAACTTTTTTGGTGGCCGGTCCGGTGCTTACGAAGGAGAATTAATAGAAGCCAGGGAGATGGCAATTGCGGAAATGAAAAAAAGAGCGGCAGCCGCCGGTGCCAATGCGGTGGTAGGAGTAGATATTGATTATGAGGTGTTGGGTCAGGGCGGCAACATGTTAATGGTAACGGCATCAGGTACTGCTGTTGTCATAGAATAAGAGCGAAGGGAGCTGTTGTCTGTGAAGACCATTCTTACACGCCGGAGTATTCGTAAATTTACAGAGCAACCAATTGCCGATGAACTGTTGGAGGAACTGCTGCGGGCAGCCATGTCGGCACCGTCGGGTCGTAATGCGCGCCCCTGGCAGTTTATTGTCGTGCGGGAGCGGGAGCTGCTTGACGGTATGCGGGAATGCGCTCCTAATACTGCCCTCTTGGCAGGCGCTCCTGCTGCGGTGGTAGTGTGTGGTGATTTAGAAAAAGAGTTGGTGCCCGGATTATGGGTTCTGGATTGTGCAGCAGCGACACAAAACCTGCTGCTTGCAGCCCATGCCAGTGGGTTAGGTGCCGTGTGGCTTAGTGTTTACCCCAATGAGGAGAAAGTGAATAAATTGCGTGACTACTTCGGAGCGCCGGAACATATTATCCCCCTTGCTGTGGTAGCTTTGGGTTACCCGGCAGAAGAGAAAAGTGTAGAGGATCGTTTTGATCCGCAATGTGTTCATTATGAGCGCTGGTAATAAAAAAAAGATGTGGCATTAAGTCACATCTTTTTTTGTTGAAAAAAACTGCAGCCTTAACAAGAAGCATAAATATAATGGATTAACCCAAAATATAACAACAGAAACCTATTACTTTAAGAAGGGTTGAGATCATGCGTAAATTAATTTGGCTGCTTATTCTTTTACTGCTGCTGGCTGCCTGTGCACAAAATGAGGGAAAAAAGACGGCAGAGCCCGGGGAAATTACCGAGACGGTAACACTGTATTATGGTGATGCGCAGAATGAAAAGTTGGTTAGTGAAGAAAGAGAAATTACTTTTCGCGAAGGGGAAGATCGCTATCAGGCTGTTTTAGCCGCGCTCATAGCCGGCCCGCAAACAGCAGGCTTGACCAACAATATACCGGCGGGGACAAAGGTTTATGGGACCATGCGTCAGGAGAATGCACTGCTGGTTAATCTAACGGAAGACTTTAATTCCTTCGGCGGCAGTGTGGCTGAAACAGTGGCCATTGCTTCCATTGTTAATACTTTAACTGAATTTGCAGAAATAGAAAAAGTTAAGATTCTGGTGGCAGGCAGCGAGCTTATTGGTCCCAGTGGTATGGCCCGCGGTTTCATGACACGTTTTAACACTGAGGCCGGTCCACCTGCTGAGCAGGAGGAAGTAACACTCTATTTTGCAAACCCCCAGGCTACAGCGCTGGTGCCGGAAAAACGCAGTCTTACTTTTCCTCTGGATGCTGATTTAGAGACCCGTTTACGGACTGTCCTGGAGGAACTGATTCGTGGCCCCCAAACTGACAACCTGGCTGCCACTATCCCCCCGGAAGTGAAGGTGCTATCGGTAAGTCTGCAGGATAGTATTGCTGTAGTTGATTTTTCGCCGGAGATGCATACAAAGCACAGCGGCGGTGCCGCCGGTGAGACAATGACCATTACTTCCATCGTAAATACTTTGACAGAATTTGCAGGTGTAGATTTAGTGGCTATCACTGTGGCAGGCAAGCCGTTAAATATAGAGCATGTGATTTTGGATGCTCCGGTGGAACGCAATGATGAGATTGTTGAGCAGCCCGGCGCATAAGCAAGGAAAACTGCCCTGTGCAGAAAAAATTCCCTTTTATGTAAGGGAATTTTTTGCTATAGTAGAAGAGCAAAAATAATAGTGGGGAGTGATTGGCATGAAAACAATTATTGTTTATGCCAGTAAACATGGTTGTGTGGAAAAATGTGCACAGTTATTGACGGCTAAAATTGCCGGTGCAGTGCAGCTATGCAATCTGACCGGAGAAAAAAATGTACAAATTGCTGATTTTGACACAGTAATTATAGGTGGTTCAATCCATGCAGGCCGTATTCAAAAAGAGATTGCTGTGTTTTGTGAGAGAAACAAACAGCAGCTCTTAGCAAAAAAGCTTGGTCTTTTTCTCTGCTGCGCTAATCTGAAGCAATATGAAAAACATTTAAAGGAAGCATTTCCTGAGGAACTCATACAGCATGCAGCGACTGTAAAGCACTTGGGATATGCTTTTTATTTTGACAAAATGAACTTTATTGAGAGGACAGTAATTCGTAAGCTTACCGGCACAGATAAAACTACAGAGGTGATTGAGCAAGAGAACATACAGCAGTTTGTGGACGCGCTTTTTGCATAATTGCTCTGTAGGTACGGGTAAAGCTAACGAAAAAAGGCGGTGTGGACGAATGCTGAGAAAAATACTGGCAGTAATGTTTATTGTTTTGCTGCTGTTTGGCGGGGGAGTCTTGTTTGCTTTGTGGCGGGGTACACGGCAGATTAAAAATTTTGTTATTGCTGAGGTAAATCCGGCTCAATTAGTAGATGGTGTTTACCAGGCTGAGGTCAAGGCCGGTCCCATTCAAGTGATAGTTGACGTAACGGTGCAGGAAGCAAAAATAACAGCTATCCAGCTTGTTAAGCACCGGCATGGTAAAGGTGAGGCAGCAGAAAGGATTGTAGATGATATTATTACCAGGCAATCACTGCAGGTGGAGACCATATCCGGTGCTACTTACAGCAGTTTAGCAATCCTGAAAGCTGTAGAAAAGGCACTGGGCACAAAATAGACGTTGAACAAACTACAACCCGACAGTTTATGTCAAATGCTATTAGCGGCGCGCCTGTGGGTGCCTTTGTGCTGCAGTTGGAAAAGTAAAGTGTTTTTGTTATACTAGTGAGGAAATAGCCTGCCCAGTCTGCAGTAGCTGAGGTGGTTGGCAAATTAAAGTATGGGGGCACAAATGGCGAAAATAGAGTTAATTGCAACGGCAGCTTTTGGTTTAGAGGCTGTTGTGGCCAAAGAGTTAAAAGAATTAGGTTATAAGGATCAAATGGTAGAAAACGGCCGGATAACTTTTTTCGGGGATGAAGAGGCAATCTGCCGCACAAATTTATGGCTGCGTTCAGCTGACCGGGTGCTGGTTAAAGTAGGGGAGTTTACGGCCACTACCTTTGAGCAATTATTTGAACAGACAAAAGCACTGCCGTGGCAGGAATGGCTGCCGCGGGATGCGGAATTCCCTGTTAACGGCAAATCCGTGAAATCAAAACTGTATAGTGTTTCTGACTGCCAAGCCATTGTGAAAAAGGCAATCGTCGAAAAGCTAAAACAAACATATCATCAAACATGGTTTGAGGAAACAGGGCCAAAGTACAAAATAGAAGTTGCCCTTTTAAAGGATCGTGCCACTTTGACCATTGATACCAGCGGGGCCGGCTTACATAAAAGAGGCTATCGTGAGTTAACGGCGCCGGCACCTTTAAGGGAAACTTTGGCCGCTGCTTTGGTGCGCCTCAGCAAATGGCCGGCTGACCGGGTCTTAGCTGATCCTTTTTGTGGTTCAGGTACAATCCCCATCGAAGCAGCGCTGTTGGGGTTAAATATAGCGCCAGGCCTGAAACGCCGTTTTAGTGCAGAACAATGGCCACAGACTCCCCGTCGGCTGTGGCAGAGCGCCCGCAGCGAGGCTCAGGACCTCATGGTCAGAGAGCGTACTTTACGGATCGTAGGTACGGATTATGATGAAAAAGTACTGCGTTTGGCACGTCACCATGCGCGTAAAGCCGGTGTGGAAAAGCAGATTCATTTTCAGAGGGCAGCCCTGGCTGATTTTCGTTCCCGCTTTGATTATGGCTTTGTCATCTGCAATCCGCCTTACGGTGAAAGATTGGGCGAGGTACGGGAGGCAGAAGCACTATACCGTGAGATGGGGCAGGTTTTTGCCAAACTGCCTACTTGGTCTTTTTTTGTCCTGACAGCGCATAAAGGATTTGAAAAATTTTTCGGTCGTCCTGCTGAGAAAAGGCGTAAGCTTTATAATGGCAGAATTGAATGCCATTATTATCAATACTACGGACCTCAACCTGCCAAGCAGCAGGAATACATATAGTTAGGAGAAGCCACAAAGATGTATCAATATGTTTTATTTGATTTAGACGGCACATTAACCGATCCGGCAGCAGGAATTATTAGTTCTTTGCGTCATGCTTTACAAAAAATGGGCGTAGATGAAGAAGATGAAGAAAAATACCGCCTTTTTATTGGTCCGCCTTTAAAGGATTCCTTCCGCACTATGTTCACCTTTAATGAAGAGCAGGTAGAAGAAGCAATTCGTCTTTACCGGGAGCACCACAGCGTCAGCGGCCTCTATGAAAATAAAGTTTTCCCCGGTGTCAGAGAGATGCTGGAAGCACTTCAGGCTGCGGGTAAAAAATTATATATTGCCACCACCAAAATGACAGCCTTTGCAGAACAGATTCTTAAACATTTTGAGCTGGACAAGTACTTTACACTAATTATCGGTGGTAACCCTGACGGTACGCGTACTGCCAAAAAAGAAATTATTGCCGCCATACTGCAGACAATACCTGCCGAGGAACGGCGGTCAGCAGTGATGGTCGGAGATCGTATGTTTGATTTGATTGGGGCCAAAGCCCATGGTCTCGATACCATCGCCGTCACTTACGGTTACGGCACAGAGGATGAACTGCGCGCAGAAAATCCTACTTACATCGTCCACTCTGTTGCTGAACTGGCAGCTCTGCTGGGGGTTGATGTAAGCTGATTAATTGGTTATTCAGCCGCAAGCGGCCGGGATAATATCTGATCTCTTTTGAGCTTTGGAGGAGAGGGTTATTAATGTATGATATTGCCATCATCGGAGCGGGACCGGCCGGTTCAACGCTGGCCCGTTTACTGGCCGCAAAATATCGGGTGCTGCTGGTAGAAAAGAGAAACTTACTTGCTGCAGAACAGACTGCTGCCGGTAGCAAATGCTGCGGCGGTTTATTAGCCCCGGATGCACAGAAAGTCCTGGGCATGATGAGTTTAGCACTGCCGCAGGAAGTTATAGTCGGTCCGCAGATTTTTGTTGTACGTACCATTGATTTACAGCAAGACTGTGAACGCTACTATCAGCGTTTCTATATTAATCTTGACCGGGCGAAATTTGATGGCTGGTTGTTTTCTTTAATCCCCCCTGCCGTTGATGTCCGCTTAGCAGCATTCTGTAAAAGTATTCAGCAGGTGGACAGCCACTTTGTTTTAGATATCTTACAGCAGGGAAAACATTTTCGGGAGCGGGCGCGTGTAGTGATTGGCGCGGATGGCGCCGGCTCGATGGTCAGAAAGCAATTTTTCCCGGTGGATAAAAAACTTGTTGTGTATAGTGCTGTCCAGGAATGGTTCAGCGTGCCGGAAGCATCCCCTTATTTTTCCGTCTTTTTTGACAGCCGGCTGACGGATTTTTATGGCTGGTCCATTCCGAAGGAGGATTCGCTGCTGGTCGGAGCGGCCTTAATTCCCCGCCAACAGACCTTGGAGAGATATAAAGAGCTGAAAAGCAAGCTTGCTGCCTATGGGTACCCCCTGCAGAGGGCACAGAAAAAAGAAGGCGCTCTGATTGTACGCCCCCGGCATGCACCCCGTTTAACCGCGCTGCCCCCGGGAATCGCGCTGATTGGCGAAGCTGCCGGGTGGATTAGTCCCAGTTCTGCCGAAGGTTTTAGTTATGCTTTTCGCAGCGCACTGGCGGCCGCCAAAGCTTTAGAACAGGGACTGGACGGTTTTGTGCCACGCTATCAAAAGGAAACGGCTGCATTAAGGCTTAATATTTGCTTAAAGAATTTGAAACTGCCGTTTATGTATCAGCCTTGGCTGCGGAAAGCCGTCATGGCTTCGGGCCTTGCCGCAGTCAAGGTAATAGGACAAGAAACGTGATTTTTAGCAATAATTTTAAAAAATCTTAACTTTCATGCTGAATTATGTAAAGAAACAGTAACATGAGCCAGGCTTTTTTTTGGTATGATTAAGTGAAACATACCTAAAGGAGCTTAATTATGAGAATACGCACTATCTTGCTGTTCCTGCTCATCTTGTTACTTCCAGGATGCGGAGCTGTAAGAGGGTTTGAATCTACTGCAGATAAGTATGAGTCATCTGACCAAATTATCAGTCTGGCTGACGTTGATTTTACCATTGTGCCTGATTTTACCTATCATATTCTTTTAGAAGAAAAAATGAGTGCGGAGCGAACAAAATTTATTCGTCGCTATGTACGCTACGACGGCATTAATGATACTATTGCTGAAGCGCAGCAGGAGGCAGTCCTGCCAGAGCGCTGTCAGGATGTGAACGAGGCGAAAGTGTGGCTGCAGGAACATGAGCCGGAAAAACTGGTTGTTTTTCCCCAGACATTTTTAAGTGACAGTGTACAAGCCCAATGGGAAGAAGCGGGCTATGATTACCACATAGAAGAAGCACATCTGATATCACTGGAAGGTTTAAAAAAAATGGGTGCTGTCTCCCGTCTGAATGAGGTCTTTGTTATTGATGAACAGCCGGAAGAGATGGTGGCCTTAATTGAAGCGGTAGAGGCCGATTATCTAAAACCTGCGGCCAATCTGCAAATAGAACGTGAGTTGGAGGCACTGCCGCGTGCTTTCTCTTATCATCTGCAGCTGCGGACCTTTTCTGATCCGTTAACGGAGCCGGCAGATTTGTGTTCGACAGCTAAAATTGATTTGTTGTATCAAATCGATGAGTTAGGCAATCCCCTGGAGCTTAATTTTGCCGTCTCCTTTGAGGATCACACTCAGCAGGGCAGTGAGACTTGGCTGCCTGAGGCCAGGCAAGCCGGCACCTTTACCATAGAAATGCGGAATGCTTTAGTTTCGCAGCTTGACCTGTTTGGCGTTACGCCGGCTAACCCGGCTTTGGCTTATGCCAACGTAACGTTAAAATACGATGGCAGTGCGGAGAAAAATCGACTGGCAGAAAGGATATATATACCATAAATAGAGTAAATGCCGGAGGGATACTAGCTGATGGGCTAGTATCTTTTTTGCTGTCTGTGCTGCAGCAGGCAGGGGCTTTCTTACAGAGGGGAAAAAAGGAATTAATAACTGCATGTCGAATTCAACAAAGTACTTACTATATTGAGAGGGAGCAGTGGGCAGTTTGACGAAAAATGGGATTAAGGCACCATATTTTACAATTGCAGGTGCTGTTGTAGTTGCTGCTGTTCTGGTCTGCCTTGGACTGCACAACTATCTCCTGTTTCATACCATAGTAGAGTTTTTCAGCATTCTGATTAGTCTGGGGATTGCAGCCATTGCTATGCATACCAGCAGGATTGCTTATAAAAATGATCATTTGCTAAATTTCTTAGGCTATGTGTATTTCTTCGTTGCAATTTTTGATTTTGCTCATACCTTGGCTTATCAGGGCATGGGTGTCTTCCCGGGCGATACTGCCAATCTGGCTACACAGCTGTGGATTATTCCCCGTTTTTTTGAGGCTGCCGCTTTGCTTATGTCTGCTGCCCTTTTGTCAAAATCACTAACAACACCTAAAGTATTAATCTCCATTGCCGTAATTGCCGTCAGTTTGTTTGTTATAGTTTTTACAGGTTATTTCCCCGATTGTTTTATTCCCGGTGTTGGCCTGACTACATTTAAGATTGTAAGCGAATATCTGATAATCCTCATTTTGACAGCAGCCATTTTTTTTCTTTTCAAAAACGGCCGGCGTTTGGATCGTGATTTGTACCAATATTTACTGCTGGCATGTCTGACTACGATATTTGCGGAAATCTCCTTCACTTTATATAGTTCAGTCTATGATCTCGCCAATCTTATTGGTCATCTCTGGAAGCTGCTTTCATGTTATTTTATTTATGTTGTGATAATCAGAAAGAAACTGCTTGGACCCTATGAAACGATTAAAGATCTTTATCAAAATATGGAACGTAAGGTGGCAACACGGACGCGCGAACTGGAGGCAGCTAATTTACGACTGCGTGAGGGTCAAAAAATATTAACACAGCTTAATCAAAGATTGAGTGAAACAAATAGGCTCAAAAGTGAGTTTATGGCAACGATTACGCATGAGCTGAGGACACCGCTAACTTCCATAGTCGCTTTTTGTGAGCTGCTGCTCGATGAAACAGCAGGTCCCATCAACGAAGAGCAGCGGGAGAATTTACTCGATATTCAGATTGGCGCTCAGCAGCTGATGAATTTAATTAATGATATTTTAGATATGGCTAAGTATGAAGCGGGCCATTTAAGTTTAGAGCCGGAGAACGTTGATTTAAACGATGTTCTGCAGATTATCCGACGTACCATGGTGCCTGTGGCGGTTCAGCAGGGCATAACCCTGGACATACAAAACGCAGAGCTGCCATTAATCTACGCTGATCCGGAACGCATCCGGCAAATGATTATTAATATAATATCTAATGCCCTGAAGTTTACCAAAGAGGGCGGCAAGGTTACTGTTTTTGCCACAACAGAAGACGGCAAAGCGGCCATACATGTGGAGGATACCGGGGAAGGTATTGCACCAGAGCTCTTACCCCATATTTTTGAGAAGTTTCGGCAGGGTGATGGTTCTTTGAAAAGACGCCGCAGCGGTACAGGACTAGGTTTAGCGTTGGTAAAGACTTTAGCAGAGCTGCAGCAGGGGAGTGTTTCTGTACAAAGCGAGGTAGGCAAAGGAACCAGATTCACAATTTATTTGCCATTTTCCAGAACTGTGCAAGGGGGCGATAATTTTGAGTAAAGTAACAAAGATTCTTGTTGTGGATGATGAGCCTAAGATTAGACGCATTGTGCAGCAGAGTCTGCGTAAAGAGGCATATCGGGTGATACATGCCGCCGATGGTCGGGAAGGTTTACAGAAGGTGGAAGAAGAGCAGCCTGATTTAATTATTCTGGATTTAATGATGCCGGAAATGGATGGCTTTGAGATGTGTAAAGCCCTGCGCAGTCGCGGTGACAATACTCCGGTCATTATTCTTTCCGCTAAAGACGAGCTGGAAGATAAAGCCCAAGGCTTTAACCTGGGTGTGGATGATTACGTAACTAAACCTTTCAGCCCCTCCGAGCTGGCCCTGCGCGTCAAAGCCGTATTACGCCGTGTTACGGGTGAAGAACTGGCACCGCGGCTAAGGGAAGGAACCTTTGATGACGGGCGTCTTTATATCAACAGCAAGACACGTGAGGTGAAACTTAATGGTACGCCTGTCTACCTGACAGCCAAAGAGTTTGACCTGCTGTGGGTCCTGGCTAATAATCCCGGCGTAGTTTATAGCCGTGATCAACTGCTGGATTTGGTATGGGGCAATGAATATTTTGGTGATACCGGCACGGTTACTGTGTTAATTAGGCGCATTCGGGAAAAAATAGAAAAGGATCCGGCAAACCCTACTTATTTGCGTACAGTGTGGGGTATTGGGTATAAATTTGAAACAGTTTTATAACAAAAGGGTTTGGAAAGATGGGTAAAGAATTATTAGCGGTACGTACCGGTGTGGACATTATTGAAGTGGAGCGGGTTGCACGCGCCTATCGGCGCCGCCCGCAACTTTTTTTGCGGCGCATTTTTACGGTGCGGGAACAAGAACAGCTGGCTGCACGTGCCTATAAGGCCAGGCATTTGGCCGCTCGTTTTGCAGCCAAAGAGGCTGTTTTTAAACTGTTAGGCTGCGGCATAGGCAGTCTGGCCTGGACGGAAGTAGAAATTATCTCTTTACCTTCAGGGCAGCCGCTGGTTTATCTGCATGGACGGGCAAAGCAGCAGGCAGCAAAGCTGTCCCTGCATTCCATTGCCCTCTCCGTCAGCCACAGCCGCAGCTATGCTGTGGCGCAGGCGGTGGCTTTAGTGAGAAATAAATAAATATTTTCGCGAAAAAATTGCTGCAGCTACTTGACTAGCATTGGCGATTCTGCTACTCTTATTACAGATAAAGCCGAGTAAAATGATCAGGATTAATAGGTGGGATTTAATGAAAGTTTCAGCGAAAGGTGAATATGGAGTACGCGCTATGGCTATTTTAGCATTAGAATTCCACGAAGGTCCCTTGCCTCTGCGTGTAATTGCAGAGCGGGAAAATATTTCCTTACAGTTTTTGGAGCAAATATTTTTACCTTTGCGCCGTGCCGGCTTGATTGAGTCAGTACGTGGGGCCAAAGGGGGATATTTGCTGGCAAAGTCACCTGACCAAATTCGTGTAGGTGATATCCTGCGGGTGCTGGAAGGCCCGATTGCACCGGTTGAATGTGTCGGCAAAGGCAGCGGCAAAGTGTGTGACCGTAGCGATGCTTGCCTGACACGAGGAATCTGGGAACGTTTACGCGATTCTATGTCTGAAGTTTTAAATGACATAACTCTTGCTGACGTTATCAACATGTCGGCAGACTAGCACAGGAGGCAACAGATGCGAAAAGTATATTTGGACCATGCTGCAACAACTCCTCTGCATACAGAAGTTTTTGCAGCGATGAAACCTTATTTTACCGAACATTACGGTAATCCCTCCAGCGTATATGCGATCGGTCGTGAAGCACGAAAAGCAGTAGATGAAGCCCGGGAAAAAGTTGCGGCTGCATTGGGTGCCGAGCCTCAGGAAATTATTTTTACTTCCGGCGCTACAGAATCTAATAATTTGGCGATTCGCGGCACTGCGCGGGCGCTGCAGCATAAAGGTAAGCATATTATTACCTGCGCTGTGGAACATCACGCTGTGCTGGACACTTGTTTAGCTTTACAAAAAGAAGGTTTTGAAGTTACGGTTTTGCCGGTGGATGAGTATGGTCTGGTCAGCGTCAAAGATCTGGAGACTGCACTCCGGGAGCAAACTATTCTGGTGACAATTATGATGGCCAATAACGAAGTAGGTACCGTTATGCCTACCGCAGAAATCGGCAGACTTTGTCAGGAGCGCGGCATAGTATTCCATACTGATGCTGTGCAGGCCATCGGTAAGCTGCCGGTGGACGTTAATGAGCTGCATGTTGATCTTTTGTCGCTTTCAGCCCACAAGTTTTATGGTCCTAAAGGTATTGGCGCACTGTATGTGCGCAAAGGTACACGTTTGAGCAGCTATCATTTTGGTGGGGCACAAGAGCGAAAAATCAGACCCGGCACTGAAAATGTACCCGGTATTGTCGGTCTGGGGAAAGCAATTGAACTGGCGACAAGTCAGATGGAAGAAAAAAATAAGCGCATCAAGGCTTTGCGCGACAAATTAAAAGACGGTGTTTTAGCCATTCCCCATACCAGGCTGAATGGACATCCTGAACGGCGCCTGCCAGGTAATCTTAATGTTTCTATTCTCTATGTAGAGGGAGAGTCTCTTATTTTAAGTCTGGATCTGAAAGGAATTGCTGTTTCCAGCGGTTCAGCCTGTACTTCAGGTTCACTTGATCCTTCACATGTATTATTAGCCATGGGTTTAGATCATCAAACCGCACATGGTTCGCTGCGTTTTACGTTAGGTGACGATAATACAGAGGAAGAGATAGATTATGTGCTGGAAGTACTGCCGGAAATAGTGGCACGATTACGTTCCATGTCACCTGTGTATGAAGGTAATAAGTAAACTCGGGGGTAAAAACATGTATACAGAACAAGTAATGGATCACTTCACAAATCCACGAAATGTAGGGGAAATAGAAGACGCCAGCGGTGTGGGCGAAGTAGGGAATATGCGCTGCGGCGATATCATGCGCATTTATCTAAAGGTAAATGATCAGGATGTAATTGAAGATATAAAATTCAGGACCTTTGGCTGCGCAGCGGCCATTGCAACCAGCAGTAAAATTACGGAACTGGTCAAAGGCAAAACTATTAGTGAAGCACTGGTAATTACTAATAAGCAGGTTGCCGAGGAGTTAGGGGGACTGCCGCAGCCAAAAATGCACTGTTCTAACCTGGCTGCCGATGCCCTGAAAGAAGCCATAAAAGATTATCAGAGCAAAAAAAAATAAATAAGGTTAAAGGAGAAATGAGATGCATCCATTAGAATTGGCGGAACAGCTGGGGGAATCTATTTTAGCTTCCGAAGAGTACCGGAATTTTGCGCAGGCTCAGCAGGTAATGGAGCAAAGTGACACCGCACTGAAGCTGATCGAGGATTTTCAAGCGCAGCAGCAAATGTTGAGCGCTAAGCAAAGCCGGGGTGAAAAGATAACACCCGAACTGATCCAGGAACTGCAGACACTGCAGCGTCAGATGTTAAATAATCAGGAGATTAAAACATATTTAACCGCCCGGCAGAGAGTGGACAGTCTGTTGGCAGCAGTCAATGAAACCATTGCCCGTGTGACAGGCATGCAGACGGGGCGGAGCGGCGGCTGCGGAGACTGCAGTGGTTGTTAAGTAGGTGTAGATGCAGAAGATGAGATAAAAAGACGCACAGGCTGCGTCTTTTTATCGTGTCAGGGGACGGTTCCTTGTCACGCTTTTCGCCCACCAACCGGCAGGTCCGGGCACTTTAAAATATTGACAAACAGACAAACAGTGCGGCATGGCTGCGCCATGGCACATCAGCTCATGATTTAGGGCTATTATGGGCGAACTAAAGGAGATCTTCATACCGGTATAAAATAGTAGTATAACAAAACAGTTCTTTGCAGTTAAGATTTGATTCTGAGAGGTGAGATAAATGGATGTGGTGACAGCTGCCGAAATGCGGACATTAGATCAAACAGCAATCAAGGAATACGGTATTCCGGGTATTGTGCTCATGGAGAATGCCGGCCTGCGGATAGTGGAGACAATCCGTCAGGGCAATTTCGGTGAACGGATTATGATCGTTGCCGGCAGCGGCAATAACGGTGGTGACGGTTTTGTCGTGGCACGCCACCTGTATCAGGAAAAAAAAGTTTCTGTCTGGATAACTGCATCTCCCGCAGATTACAGCGGCGACGCGCTAATTAATTTGAAAATATTAACTAAATTAGGGATTACGGTGCGGTGTTTACGTGACGAAACAGTTTGGCGTGATTTTATCCAAACCCTGCAGAGTGCAGATTTAATAGTTGATGCCATTTTTGGGACAGGATTGGCTCGTCCCCTCGATGATTTTTACCAGCAGTTAATCCGGCAGCTAAATTTATCTCCGGCCGCAGTCCTGGCAGTTGATCTGCCTTCAGGTATTAATGCCGACACCGGTCGGAGTTTAGGCGCTGCCGTTCAGGCTGATCTAACAGTGACCTTTGCTTTACCTAAACTGGGTCACTTTTTATTCCCGGGGGCGGCGCACAGGGGACGTTTACAGGTGGTCGATATCGGCATTCCGCCTGCTTTGCTGACTGCTCACAGCCGCACTGTATTAACGGCTGATTCCATACGCCCCCTGCTGCCGGACAGAGAAAGTAACAGCCACAAAGGTACTTTCGGCACGGTGCTCCTGGTGGCAGGTTCACAAGGCATGCCCGGCGCAGCGGTGCTTGCTGCAGCAGCGGCCCTGCGCGGGGGCTGCGGTCTGCTGCAGTTGGCAGTTCCCCGCTCTATTCAGGCGGTGGTGGCTGCACAGGCAGCAGAAGTGATTACCATACCGCTGCCCGTTGATGAGAGCGGTCAACTGGAGGCAGCGGCACTAACCGTACTGCGGGAAAAGTGGCGGCAGTGCCAGGCTGCAGCCATCGGTCCCGGTTTGACACAGAGTGAACATCTGCTGCCGCTGTTAGCAGGACTGCTGCAGGAATGCAATTTACCCCTGGTACTGGATGCTGATGCTCTTAACTTATTAGCTTTAGCGCCTGAACTTTTGCCGGGCAGCCGCCGGGCGCCAACCATCCTTACCCCTCACCCCGGAGAAGCGGCCCGTCTGTTAAAGGTGACCGCAAAGGAGGTACAGGCAGATCGTTTGGCGGCAGCACAGGAATTAGCCAAACGTTTTCAGAGTACTGTTGTGTTAAAGGGTGCGCATACCATTGTGGCAGATCCGGCGGGCACGCTGGCCATCAACAGCAGCGGCAACAATGGCATGGCTACTGCCGGCAGCGGCGATGTGCTGACCGGTCTCACGGCCTCTTTACTGGCGCAGGGTCTGGCGGCAGGAGAGGCGGCTCGCCTGGCTGTCTACTGGCATGGCCTGGCAGGAGACCTGGCCGCGGCGGCACTGGGCTGCCCATCCCTTGTAGCTCATGACCTAATTGACTTTCTTCCGCAGGCATATCTGGAGATTCACAAAATACATATTAAAGAGGAGTGCAGTACTGAGCAGCAAAGGAAATTATGACAGGGGCGAGGGAATTGTTCAAAAAGCTTTTAGCGGGCTTACTGATGCTGACCTTATTCTTAAGCAGTTGTGCCGTAAAGGGTGATAAGGTGCTGACGCAGATAGAAAAGAAAACAGCAAAGCTGCAGAGCTTTTATGCTGAATTAGAGGTGCTTGTTTTCAGTCCGGCCGGTGAGCAGTCCTATCACATAAAACAGTGGCAAGCTGCAGATAATCGCTGGCGGGTAGAGGTAACGGCAGCGGCAGAAGCGCAGCATTTTATTTGTGACGGACAGCAGATCTGGGTTTATCAGCTAGGCATAGACGATTATTACCGCATTGATGCCGAGCGAGGCTCGCTGGAATTAGCTCCCCCCTTTATGCTCACCGGCTATTTACAGCAGCTGCAGCAGGCTGATGCTTTCACCTTTGCCGGAACGGAAGAGCTGCGGGGTGAAAAAATGTACAAAATAATTAGTTCCGGTCAACGCTCCGGAGAAACATTACACCTATGGTTAGACAGAAAAGCTTTTTTCCCCATGTTTGTCGAGACATATCTGCATGAACAGCTTTTAAACCGTATTACTGTCAAAAGACTGGAGCTGAATCCACAGCTGCAGCCTGAACTTTTTGAGTTTTCGGGAACGCCTGAGAGTGAGGTGACTGCTCAGTGCCGGCAGGAGCAGTTAACCCTGGCTGAAGCCCGGGAAGGTTGGCCAGGTTCAATCTTTATCCCAACTTATTTGCCGGCAGGAAGTTCTCTTTTTGCCGTCAGCCGTACAGTGGAAGAAAATCGTGAACATTTAATCCTTGTCTATCAGGGAACCTGGAATTTTACCTTGGTACAGCAGCCTAAAACAAACGAGTCTGTTTACCGTAGTGCTTCAACCAGTCAGGTGCAGATTGGCCAACGTACCGGCCTTTATCAGCAAAATAGTGATCACAGCCTGGGGACCTTATGGTGGTCCAATGAACAGAATGACTTTGTTTTAACCGGGACACTGCCATGTTCAGAAATGATTAAAATCGCCGCCTCACTTAAACCTGAAGGAGTTTAAAGCACATCTAAACAGCAGCTGAATAGGATATTAGGGGAGGTGAAAGGATGGGCGTGGATGAATTCCCAGGAGCACCCGGCCCTGCCCCTAGTCCTGAACAGCTGCCGGTTTGTCCTACCGGGTTATTTTTAGAGATTGCCCCAGGTGATACCCTTTATCAAATCGCCAAAGAACAGGGAGTTACCGTTGAAGGTATTCTGGCACTTAACCCGGGGATAAATCCTCATAATCTCAAAGTTGGTACTTTCATTTGTCTACCTATTCCCTAGGTACCCGCCGCGCGGCGGGTTTTCTTTTTTGCGGTCGAGTAAGTTTTTCGGGACCGGAGTATTTTTTTAAAAAACAGTATTGCAGAAGGAAAAAGGCGGTGTTATAATGTATATCATGTGTGGATAAATGTTCATATGGGATGGACAGGGGGTGACGAAGGTGAAAAAAACGGAAGATAAGCTTTATCTGGTGCATAAACATGTCCTGCCGCAGGTATTACGCAAGACGGCTGAAGCTAAAGAGCTTTTAAAGAATGGTACAGCAAAAACGGTTAATGAAGCTGTCCAGCTTGTAGGGATCAGCCGCGGCGCTTTTTATAAATACCGTAATAATATTTTCCCTTTCAGGGAAGCCAGCAGGGGTAAAATTCTTACCATTTCCCTGATATTAGAACATAAGACGGGTGTATTATCGGATGTTCTTAAAGCTATCGCCACTGCAGGTGGTAATGTATTAACTATTAATCAAGGTATTCCTCTGCAGGGAGTGGCAAATGCTTCAATTTCCTTTGAAACAGATGGCTTACGTGAAGATGTTAACCTTTTATTAAGCCGCCTGACGTCAGTTTCCGGAGTGCAAAAAATAGAACTGGTTGGACAAAGTTAAAAAAGAGTGGAGTGGAGAAGATGAAGAAAGACACAATTAAAATCGGGTTACTAGGAATGGGTACGGTAGGCAGCGGTGTGGTAAAAATTTTAACGGGCAATAGTGAAAATATTGGCCACAAGCTAGGCGTTGGTCTGGAGATTAAAAGAATTGCCGTACGCGATCTGGAGAAGCCGCGTGCAGTGGAAGTGGATCCTGCTTTGTTAACAGATAATCCTGATCATGTTTTGCTTGATCCCGAGATTGATATTGTGGTGGAAACCATGGGCGGCATCGAAACTGCTCGTCAAGCAATAACCCGTGCTTTAGAAAATGGTAAGTTTGTGGTGACAGCCAACAAGGACTTAATGGCTCATCATGGTGTGGAATTATTATCGATTGCTAAAACACAGGGGAGAAGTATATTTTATGAAGCAAGCGTTGGTGGTGGTATCCCCTTAATTCGGCCTTTGAAATATTGTTTGGCTGCGAATCGCATCAAAAAGTTTATGGGCATTATTAACGGGACGACTAACTATATTTTGACGCAAATGTCTGCGGCGGGTAAAGAATTTGCTGAGGCACTGGCAGAAGCACAGGCACAGGGTTTTGCCGAAGCTGATCCCTCTTCAGACATTGAGGGCCGTGATGCCGCTTATAAGCTGAGCATTTTAGCTTCTCTATCCTTTGCCAGCCAGATTAAGATTGATGATGTTTATGTTGAAGGCATTACCGATGTAAAACTGCGAGATATTCATTACGCGCAAGAGTTGGGCTACGCAGTTAAGTTACTGGCCATCGGTGAGGAAGCGGCAGAAGGATTGAAACTGCATGTTCACCCAACCTTAATTCCGTTGGAGCATCCTCTGGCCGCCGTGCAAAATGAATTTAATGCCCTTTTTATAGAAGGGGATGCAGTTGGTGAAGTAATGTTTTACGGTCGTGGTGCCGGCTCACTGCCCACCGGCAGCGCCGTTTGCGCAGATGTGATGGACGCAGCACGGGTGCTTAAAAATGAGATTGAAAACGGTGTGCTGGAAGCAACCTTCACAGAAAAACCTGTGATCCCGATGGAGGAGCAGCATTCCCGTTTTTATCTGCGCTTAAAAGCAGTAGATGAGCCGGGAGTATTTGGTAAGCTGGCAACTGTTTTCGGCGATGCTGCTGTTAGTTTAGATCGAATTATTCAGAAGCGCAGTGTGGAAGGAACGGCGGAAATAGTGCTGGTTACCCACGATGTAAAAGAAGGCCGCTTTAGAGAAGCGCTGAATGTTTTACGGGAAATGCCGGCTATTCGCAGTATTAACAGTGTTTTGCGCGTTGTAGAATAAGCGGAAATAACGGAGGCTCGTTTATGGCGTGGATAGTGCAAAAATATGGAGGAACTTCTGTCGGCAGCGCCGAAAAAATAATTAATGTGGCGCGCAGAATAGTTCGGACGGTAAGCAAAGGACATAGTGTAGCTGTAGTTGTTTCGGCCATGGGAGATACAACTGACGCCTTAACAGCATTGGCTAAGCAAATTATGCCACAGCCTGACGAACGTGAGTTGGCCAGGCTGTTGGCTACCGGTGAACAGGTCAGCAGTGCGCTGCTGACCATGGCCTTACATGCTCTGGGGCAGGCAGCAGTTTCTTTTACGGGCGCGGAGGCTGGGGTTTTAACCGATGGTGTTCCATTAAATGCCCGTATTTGTGACTTTAAAGCGGATGCTGTCCGGCAGGCTCTGGAAGCAGGTAAAGTTGCCGTGGTCGCAGGTTTCCAGGGTGTTGACCGGTGTGGTGAGATAAATACTTTAGGACGCGGAGGTTCAGACACCACGGCAGTAGCTTTGGCTGCTGCCCTTGGTGCTGACAGCTGCGAAATTTATACTGATGTTGATGGCATTTATACTATTGATCCCCGCTTGGTTCCTGCAGCCCGTAAACTTACCGCCATCACTTATGACGAGATGTTGGAATTGGCAAGTTTAGGGGCAAAGGTACTGCATCCCCGGGCGGTAGAATGCGGTAAAGAGCATGGTGTGGTAATTCATGTTCGCTCTAGTTTTCACGATGAAGAGGGTACACTGGTGAAGGAGGACGTAGGCTTGGAAAAGGGAACAGTGATCAATGGTATTGCATGCGATGAGAATCAAGTTAAGTTTGCTGTCCTGGGTGTACCGGATCGTCCGGGAGTTGCCGCCAAGATTTTTAGTGCGGTAGCGCAGGCCGGGATAAATGTTGATTTAATTGTTCAGAGTATTTCCAGGGCAGGAGAAAATGACATCCTTTTTACTGTGGCAGAAGATGATTTTGAGAAAGCACGCAGCGTGCTGCAGCCGCTGATAGAGGAAATTGGCGCCAGTACCCTGCGTTATCAGCATAATGTTGCCAAAATTTCTGTTGTTGGCGCCGGCATGATTCATCACACCGGTGTAGCTGCCGGTATGTTTCAGGCTTTGGCGGATGCCGGCATTAATATCGAAATTATTTCTACTTCAGAGATTAAAATTTCTTGTCTGATTGCTGCCGAGCATTTGCAGGAAGCAGCACAGGCCATCCATAGTTATTTTAACCTGCAGGAAAGCTGTGCTTGTCCACAAGAATGAAACAAGCAGCCAATCATTACCGGCAGGAATAATCAAGTCTGCTGTGGAATACAATATTAACTGTAAAGATAGGTGGTGCCCTGTTTTGCGCGAGCTCCCATTAAGACCGACCTGGGCCGAAATCGACCTTGCCGCGATCACACATAACATACAGCAGTTTCGCTCTCATATTTCACCCCGGACCCGGCTCATGGCCATTGTGAAAGCCAATGCGTATGGACACGGAGCTGTTCAGGTAGCCCGCACGGCTGTGGCCGCCGGTGTTTCGTTTTTAAGTGTCGGCATGGTGGAGGAAGCTATTGAGCTGCGTGAAAATGGATTGACTGCACCGATTCTAATTTTAGGGTATACACCGAAAGAGTATGCACCTTACCTGGTACAATACAGACTAACGCCATCTGTTTTTACCCTGCCGGAAGCGCAGGCCTTTTCGCAGGCGGCTGTGCAGGCAAAAACTAAACTTGAGGTGCACGTAAAAGTTGATACGGGAATGACCCGTGTCGGCTGCCAAGCACAGGAGGCAGACAGCTTCATCCGGCAGCTTGCTGCTTTGCCGGGGCTGCAGATAACAGGACTGTATACACATTTTGCTTCTGCAGACCAGCAGGATTTGACCTTTGCCCGTCTCCAGCTGGCTCGTTATCTCGCTTTGGTAGAACGTTTGGAGGCTCAGGGGATTAAGATTCCCCTTAAACATGTGGCTAACAGTGCCGCGGCCATGAGTATGCCGGAAGCCCAGCTTGATATGGTACGCTTAGGTATCGGCCTCTATGGTTTGTATCCTTCTGCTGAAGTGAACCGGTCACAGATTCAGCTGCAGCCTGCCATGACACTGAAAGCAAAAATAGTTTATCTGAAAGATGTGCCGGCCGGTGTCGGTGTTTCCTACGGCAGCACTTATGTAACAACGCAGCCGGCACGCATTGCTACACTGAATATTGGTTACGGCGATGGTTACAGACGCCAGCTGTCTAATCGCGGGCAGGTCTTGGTGCATGGTCAGCGTGTACCTGTCGTGGGGCGTATCTGCATGGATCAGACAATGATTAATGTGCAGGATGTGCCTGGCGTGCAGGCAGGTGATGAGGTTGTCTTATTTGGGCAGCAGGATGGTGCTCTGCTATCTGTAGATGAGGTTGCTTCATGGTTAGACACCATTAACTATGAAGTAATTACAGCGATAAGTCGTCGAGTACCAAGGGTTTATTTGGGGGAAGATGAAAATTAGGGGGGTGCTCTACTTGGCTGAAACAAAAAGGATTATGATAAGCTTACCGCACAACTTGTTGGAAGAGGTAGATGACATCGTTGCTTCCGAAAAAAGAACACGCTCTGATTTTATTCGTGAAGCGATGCGCTTATATCTTGCGGAGCGGGAAAAACAGCAGATTCGGGAGAAAATGCGTAAAGGGTACGCGGAGATGGCAAAATTAAACTTGCGCTTAGCCAATGAGGCGTTTGAGGTGGAAAACGAAGCCAATTTAATCGCAGAATTGTTGGTGGGAAAAAAGTGAATAGAGTTGAAGTAAAGCGGGGGTATATCTTCTTTGCGGACTTAAGCCCTGTGATCGGTTCTGAACAGGGCGGGGTACGCCCGGTGCTGGTAATACAAAATGACGTGGGAAATAAGTATAGTCCTACTGTCATTATTGCCGCCATTACTTCACAAATTGATAAAGCAAAGCTGCCCACACATGTAGAAATAGCAGCTGACGAGTACGGATTGGAAAAAGACTCAGTCATTTTACTGGAGCAAATCCGTACCATCGATAAGCAGCGTCTGCAGGATAAAGTAACCGAACTGGATGAACGATTAATGCAAAAAGTAAATCAGGCCATCAAAATCTCCCTGGGATTGATAGATTTTTAATTATCCAACCTGACTATACGTAACTACGGTTACGTATTTCGCTTTTATAGGGAGGTTGTCCCATGACAGTCCGCATCGGTATTACCTGCAATCGTGTCGGATATGAGAACAGACTTTCATTAGCGTACGTGAGGGCTGTTGCTGCGGCCGGTGCTGCACCGCTGCTGCTGCCTGTTTGCCGACAAAAGGGGCTGTACCGGCAGATGTTAAAGGCAGTTGATGCTTTGCTGCTCAGCGGCGGTGGTGATCTTGATGCTTACCATTTTGGTGAAGAAGCGGCACCGACACAAGGTGTGGTACAGCCGGACCGGGACAGTATGGAACTTGCTTTGGTCCGCGCAGCCTTACAAAGCAAAATGCCGCTGCTCGGCATCTGCCGTGGCGCCCAAGTTTTAGCGGTAGCTGCCGGCGGCAGCTTGTATCAAGACCTGACAGGTAGGGCAAAGGTACAGCATCAGCAGCAGGCGCCGCGCAACTACCCCATTCATAGTGTCAGTGTCAGCAGAGCATCACTGCTTTACCGCATTACCGGTGCGCGTAGTTTTCGCGTCAACAGTTTTCATCATCAGGCAATCCGTATGCCCGGCGACGGGATGATAGTATCTGCCGTGGCTGCTGATGGGGTGATTGAAGCGGTAGAGCTGCCGGGCCCTGGCTTTGCGCTGGGAGTGCAGTGGCATCCGGAATGGCTCGCGCAGGATTGCAGGCATGCAGCAGCCATCTTTGCAGCATTCTCTCAGGCTGCAGAATGCTACCGCCGCCGCAAACGCCGCTGACAGGCTAAACTTTACTTAACTTCCTGTGATATGCTGCGTATTCTTTTACCTTCCTCTGTGTACAGCGTAAAGTTAATCATACGACGGGGAAAATACTTTTTCGTGACAGAAAAGACATGGATGCTCCCAAGCTGCGGTGTGCCAATGATTTTACAGCTTAAATAACGAAAGAGAACTAAACCGGCTTTGAAGTTAAGGCAGATTAAATAGAGCTCATTGGGCGGCGGTGGTGCTGAAAGCCTTACCTGATAATGCTGCAGAGCATTTTCAAAGGCCGCTTGGTTTTGAAAATGCAGCAGCTGTGGGCTTGCCTGGCTAAAGGGATTGTGCCAGTTGTCATTTTGCACTAAATTATGCATGGCAATGGGAATGTACTGCAAAATGGGGTAGTTAAGAAACCGGGCCGCATTTTTCATTTTTTGTACAACACTGCGCAGCATCTGATCATCTCTCCTCAGCTAAAGTTTTCTTGGCTAAGCCGACCTGTCTAACAGCTATTAATGTATTATCCTATGTAAACACATCCTTCGGGGTGTGTTTTTTTACCTTTTTTCACAGAGACAGAGCGACAGGGAAGAACTTTGCAGGGCGCAGCGAAGACGGTGCATTACTTGCAAATTTAGGGGAAAACTAAAACGGCTTCAGGTAAGAAAAAGAGAAGGGTGTGTAACAGTGTTTACGACAAATCTTAGTACGTTAAGCTTAATCGTGCTTACGGCATTAATATATTTAGGTTTCCTGCATCGTGTTCTGGATCGCATGCGCCTGACGAAAACACAAGCTTTGCTTATTCTACTGGTCATGCTGGCGGCCGGCTTTTTACCCAATATCCCCATCTATGCAGGATTGTCCCTAAATATTGGCGGGGCATTGATTCCCGTGGGTGTGGCAGTATATTTAATTGTGACGGCAGACGAGGTGGAAGAAAAGAGAAGAGCCCTCATTACTGCAGGCGTGGTGGCGGTGTTAGTTTATCTGACGGAAAAACTGCTGCCGATGGAGCCTACTTCTGCTGCCTTTTTAGTTGACCCCTTATTTATGCCTGCCATTCTGGCAGCCATCACGGCTTATATTTTGGGGCGCTCCCGGCGCAGCGCCTTTATTGGCGGTATCTTTGGTGTCATTCTTACTGATTTATTTGCCTGGTTGGAAAACTTATACCGCTACCGGCTCCATGTACCTATTGTTTTGGGTTCAACAGGTGTATATGGTGCCGCAGTAATTGCCGGTATGGGTGCTGTACTGTTGGCAGAGTTAATGGGCGAAATTGTAGAAAGACTGCAGGGGGGACACCGGGCATGAACAGAAAAACCTTACTTCTTTTGTTGATGGTGACCTTGTGTTCCGTTTTTTTGCTTAATCGGGCTGACCTGCCGGCAGGTTCCCGCTCACGGTGGGATTTCTTTGATAATTTTGATACGGGAGAAATCTCAAGAGAAGATTTGCGGGCGGAAAAATATTACCGGATGGTTGACGAAGACGGCAAAGAAATTATGGTTACAGGGCGGAAAATTCATGTCGGTGATGAATATCTTACTGCGCAGAACCAACTATATCGCGTTCATCGCGTACGTGACCGTGTGGCTGAAGCGCGCTATGTCCGAGATGTTGGCGCTGATTTTGAGGCAGAACCTGAAAGCCTGCTGGTAATGCTGCAGCAGCGGTTTTTCGGTGAAGTCCGCCCTGTACAGCAGCCAAAAGATAATAAGCAGGAAAAGAAGGAAAAAAAAGCGGCAAAAAACAAAGAAGCTGACAAAACAAAAAAAGAGCAGGAGGAGGAAGATTTACGGCCGCAGGCTGCCCCGAAACGTCTGATTGGTATCTATCATACTCATAATGCTGAATCATACGTACCTACTGACGGCACAGACAGCATCGATGGTAAAGGCGGTATTCACAAGGTAGGGGATGCTTTTGCTGCAGCCCTGAAGGAAAAGGAAATTAAAGTAATACGCAGCAACACACTACATTTACCGCATGACCGTGGTGCTTACCGCCGCTCCCGGGTTACAGCCGAAGCAATATTAAAAAAGGGACCGGATGTGGTTTTTGATGTGCACCGCGATGCCGGCCCTGCTAATGCTTATGCAGCCACCGTTGACGGAGAAGCCGTTACACAGGTACAATTTGTGGTGGGCAGACAGAATCCCCATATGCAGACTATCCGTCAATTTGCCCTGGACTTAAAAAATACTGCTGATAAGATACATCCCAATCTGGTTAAAGGGATTTTCATGGCGCGCGGCAATTACAACCAGGATTTAACTCCGACCAGTTTGCTGATTGAGGTGGGAACTCATCTCAATCTGCGTGAACAAGCAGAGGAGGGTGCTGCCCTTTTTGCAGATGTAGTTTCGTATTATTTCTACGGACCGGAAGATGAAAACACTAAGGAAAACCGGCAGGCAGCGCCTGTGCCTAAAGAAGGCCCTGCAGCACAAGGCGGCGGCGGAGCCGGTAATGTAAATCGGACTGCGGCCAGAAATGCCTTATGGATGTTTGCTGTCACGGCGGTGATTGCGCTGGGCTTTTATTTTCTTAATACACCTTTGGCTGCCATTCGTGAACAATTAGCGCCATGGTTTGAGCAGGTGCTGCCTTATACGGAAAAAGGTGATATCTGGCTGGCTTCTGTCCAGGAAAAAATCAGAAATGCCGCCGTCTCCCTCGGTGATGCGATAATGTATTTAATTCGTCATGGTGATCAATATACTGTCCGGTGGCAGCAGAAAATTGCAGATTTTGTGCCGGTCAGCAAAGAAAAGATCGCTCGATTATTAAAGCGTGACAAATTAAACGAAAAGTAAGCTCGAGTATAAAAAAGCTGTTGACAAAGAGCAAACATTAGCATAAGATGTGTGTAATATTATTTCATCGGTATAAAGGCGATGACGAGGAATCGTAACAGCTCATTTGATCTTTACAGAGAGCTTTCGGATGGTGGGAGAAAGCAGATCTCAGCTGTGAATTCATCCTAGGAGCCGCACACTGAAAGGCTGAGGCCCGGTAGGCTGTGTCGGGTTCTACCCGTTAACGTGGAGGGGCAATGATGGTTGCCCGCTGAGGTTGTTTTAACAACGAAAACAAGGTGGTACCGCGAATAATTTATTCGCCCCTGTTAGCTAACAGGGGCGTTTTGTTTTCACAAAAAAGAAAGCAGCCTTCCCCCGGATAAGGGGGAAAGGAAGGAAGTGAGACGATGAAAAAGTATGCAGCCATTATCACGCTATTATTAATACTCACATTATTCACCCCAGCTGCTGCCAATTCCGGGCCTGTCTATTGGCAGGGGTACCCTGCTGCAGAAATGATGACCATTGAAAAAGAGACACCGCTGATTGTAGAAAGTGAAGAGCTTGTTTTTGATTTTTCGCAGCAGTATACTCCTACCTACAATTTAGCGGGAAAAGTTACGGCCACTTATCAGATGTCCAATCCTACCGCTGAGCAGCAGGCAGTCCAGATGGCTTTCCCCTTTTGCGGACGACTACAGATGCTGGATGCAGCTGAAATTGTCATCAAAGCCGATGCTCATGAGCTGCCATTTGAGCTCTACCTGGGTTCGCGCCTTGACTTCGCGGACAGTGGCGCGGCGGCTGCTCCCTCAAATAGTTTAACTTTTCAGGATATATTGTCTGCCGTCAGCAGGCAGCAATATGATGCAGACAATTTCTCGGCCGGGGAAGTTGGCAGGCTGTATCGCTTTATGCTTAGTCCCACCACGGAGCAAAACATCAATTTTGCTGTAAGTTTTAGCTATCATGCTGAGGAGATCAGTATTCTCTGTCATGGGTTTAACGGTTTCGAGCGTGAAGGTGAAAAAGTACGTCTGACAAGCTGGTGTGCAGAACCTATGCAGGCAGCAATTTTTGTCTTGGGCGGCGAATTAGACTTTACTGTGCAGGCATATACCGACGGGGAGCTTACAGATAGTACAGACTTGTATACGGCAGAAATTACTGTTGAAGCACAGCAGGTTAAGCCATACTTGTTAACCTTAAGCCGGCAGCAGCCTGGGACAACGGCAATAACGCTGCTGGATGAAACACAGGTATATAATCTGTACGCAGAAGCACTTGACCGTCAGTTTACCTACAATCTCGGATATTGTGCAGCAGAAGAACTATGGGCGCAGGCAGAGCAGGAGCGCATGCTGGTGCTGCTCTATACGGTAGAATTTCCGCCGCAAAGTGTGAGAGAGGTAAGCGTTAGTTACGTTACTTCCGGGACTATGGATAAAAGGGAAACTGTCAGTCCACAGTATTCTTTTACCTATCTGCTGAAACCGGCTGCGCACTGGCGCCATTTTAAAAATCTGCAGATCAGGATTATCACTCCCCCGGAAACCCCTTATGTTGTGAACAGCAGCCTGCCCTTAAAACAGACGGCAGAGCGTGAGTACAGTGCAGAGTTTACAGCTTTACCCGCAGATGATTTATATTTTACGTTGTACGCAAAAGAAAAAATAACAGCAGCTGACAAAGCTGCCGTTAAGATCAAGCGCATTTTTGCTTATTTTCCCCTGTCAGTACTCGGCCTGCTATTGCTGTCAATAATGCTGCGGCGGATTTTTACAGTAAAAAGTAACACCGGCTCGCGAAAGTATTAACTTTATTGCGGCGGGGAATTGTTGGCTGCCGGGTTATTTTTACGCTGCGCACCGTCATTAGGATCAATATAGTAATCATCTTTATACAAAAGCTGGGAGATGGGCACAATTTTGTAACCGTTTTCTGTGGCGAAGCTGATAATCTCCGGCAGGGCATCGGCAGTGTAGCGGCCGTTATTATGAAAGAGCACAATTGCGCCGGGATGCAATTGACTGGTAACGCGTTTGACGATTTCATCCTTACTGATTTCTTTCCAGTCCAGGGAATCAACGCTCCATTGTATTGTCTGATAACCGAATTCGCTGCAGGTTTCGATCACCTTGTTGCTGTACTCACCAAAGGGCGGACGAAAGAGGGTTATTTCCTGGCCGGATAATTCTTTCAGTGAGTTATGAACTGATGTCAGTTCTTTTATAATTGCTTCTTTATCTAAAGAATTTAAATGCGGATGGGTGGCAGTATGGTTGCCTAGTTCATGACCCTCTGCGGCAATCTGCTTCACCAGTTCCGGATACTTATCAATCCACAAGCCGGTTAAAAAGAAAGTTGTCTTCAGCTTGTTTTCACGCAAAATTTCTAAAATTTTCGGTGTAAATTCAGCTCCCCAGGAGGCGTCAAAGGAAATCGCTATTTTGGGCTCAGTAGTGTCAACATAATAGATGGGCACGAGACGTTGTTTTTGCCCCACTGCCGCACTGATCCGGTTTACCCAGTATAATTTAACTAAAAACAGCAGGATAAGGGCAGCTGCCACCAACAGAATTATGCGCTTCTTTTTTCGTGATAGCACAAAACTTATAAACATGCCTCTTAACCTCCTTATTATAAGGGCATTGTTTCATCAAGGGCATTGTTTCATCTTATCACCTAAAATCGGTGTCAATCTCTGTTATAGGGTATTCGTTTTTTTGCTACTTATGACTGCAGGAAAATTACTTTTCCCGGGAGGGAGAAAATCATTACTCAGCTATCTTAGAGCTAGGAGGAGGTTGCGCTTTGTATTGGAATTATGAAGCGGAATGCATGTCACGGGACAGGCTGCAGCAGCTGCAGCTAAAACGTCTGAGGCAGACAGTAGAGAGGGTATTAAAGGTGCCGCATTACCGCCGGATACTTCAGTCCATAGGGCTGGAAGCGGGTGATATTCAAGAGCTGACAGTATTGTCTGCTCTGCCTTTTACGGAAAAAAAGGATTTTCGGGACACCTATCCCTTTGGCTTGTTTGCAGTGCCGCAAAATGAAATTGTTCGCTATCATTCATCATCCGGGACAACAGGCAAACCTATTGTTGTAGGTTACACGCGCCATGATATTGCCGCCTGGGCTGAATTAATGGCACGTGCTTTAACGTGTGCCGGCACTACGCGCAGCTCTGTAGTTCAGAATGCCTACGGTTATGGACTCTTTACCGGTGGTCTGGGCGTCCATTACGGAGCGGAATTGATCGGGGCGGCCGTTGTGCCTGCCTCCGGCGGCAATACCCAGCGGCAGATTATGATGCTGAAGGATTTTGGCACCAGTATCCTGACCTGCACGCCCAGCTATGCTTTGTATCTGGCGGAAGTTATGTATGAAATGGGGCTGACTCCAGACGATATGCAGTTAAAAGCAGGGATTTTCGGTGCCGAACCCTGGTCTGAAAATCTGCGGCAGCAAATTGAAAGCCGTCTGGGCATCTCTGCTCTGGATATATACGGTTTAAGTGAGATTATCGGTCCCGGGGTAGCCATGGAATGCGAGGAGAAGTGCGGTCTGCATATTTTTGAAGATCACTTTATCCCGGAGATTATCAACCCGGCTACCGGAGAGGTGCTTCCCTACGGCGAAGAGGGAGAGCTGGTGCTGACCACCATTACCAAGGAAGCACTGCCGGTGCTGCGTTATCGTACGCGCGATTTAACAAAACTGACCCTGGAGCCCTGCTTGTGCGGACGTACCCATGTCAGAATGGGTAAAATTACCGGTCGTACTGATGATATGATTATTGTACGGGGTGTCAATGTCTTTCCCACCCAGATCGAAAGTGTGCTTTTGGAAGTGGGGGAAACGGAGCCGCACTATCAATTAATAGTAACCCGTGAAGGTAGTTTGGATCTTTTAGAGATTCAGGTAGAAGTATCGGAGAGTATGTTTTCTGATAAAATAAAAAGACTGGAAGAACTGGAGCATAGAATTCACAGCAGAATTGAATCTGTGTTAGGGATAAATGCCAAAATTCGTTTGGTAGAACCGAAATCAATCCCGCGCAGCGAAGGTAAAGCCAAGCGGGTTATTGATCAACGACAGTTTTAGGAGGAGGGCCATGAGTAAACAACTGCACAGAAACACTATTTTGGAAATTAAACCTTATGTGCCGGGTAAACCGGTTGAAGAAGTGGAACGTGAGCTGGGAATCAGCGATGTGATTAAATTAGCGTCTAATGAAAATCCGCTGGGGCCGTCACCGGCAGCTGTCCGTGCTCTGCAGGAAACAATGGGAAAGGTTTCCCTTTACCCCGACGGTAATTGCTATTATCTTAAGGAGACTTTGGCCGCCAAGCTGGGTGTAGAGCCGGCTAACCTGATTGTCGGTAATGGATCCGATGAAATTATTAAACTGATAGCAGAAGCTTTTTTGCATGAAGGGGAAGAGACCATTGTGGCTGATCCCACATTTTCTGAATATGATTTTGCCACAAAGGTGATGGGTGGACAGACTGTTGTGGTGCCAACCAAGGATTACACACATGATTTGCCGGCCATGGCAGATGCCATTACCGACAAAACAAAACTGATTTTTATCTGCAACCCTAATAACCCTACCGGTACCATCGTCAGTAAAAAGGAAGTAGATGCTTTTCTGGCACGGGTGCCGGAGCATGTGATTACAGTTATCGATGAGGCTTATTATGAGTATGTGACGGCGGCAGAGTATCCGCAAACGATAGAATATGTACAGGCAGGACGCCAAGTTATTGTACTGCGTACTTTTTCTAAAATATATGGTTTAGCAGGACTGCGCATCGGTTACGGCATCTCTACACCGGAACTCATCAGTATGCTGCATCGGGTTAAAGAGCCCTTTAATGTTAATCTGCTCTCCCAGGCGGCGGCCCTGGCAGCACTGGACGATACGGCACACCTGGAGCGCAGCCAGCAGGTAAATGAAGAAGGGAAAAACTACCTTTACCAGGAATTTCAGCGTTTGGGACTGCCTTTTGTGCCTACGGAAGCTAATTTTGTCTGGGTACAGATTAAAACAGATTGTCAAAAAGTCTTTAACAAAATGCTGCGCCGCGGTGTTATTGTGCGGACAGGTGATATTTTCGGCGCACCTGATGTGCTGCGCATCACCATTGGCACACCGGCACAGAATAAACGCTTAATCAGCACTTTAGAGGCCGTCTTGACAGAGGAAGGGGTACTTGGTTAAAATAAAAAAAACAACTGCATAGTAACCTAGGGGTGCCCGTTAGTACGGGCTGAGAAATTGGCACGTTTAAGCCAATTAACCCTTTGAACCTGAGATGGGTAATACCAGCGTAGGGAAGGACTGCGATGGGGCTGAACAAGGCCACGGACATTGACGGTCCGTGGCTTATTTACTGAGGAGGTAACAGATGGATACAGGAAAAATATTAACAGCTTTACGGCAGCGCCGGCCGCTAATTCACCATATCACTAATCAAGTTACCATTAGTGAGTGTGCCAATATTACTTTAGCCGCCGGTGGTCTGCCCATTATGGCGCATGCAGTGGAAGAAGCGGCAGAGATGGCAGCCGGTGCTGATGCAGTGGTACTTAATATCGGCACTTTGACTCCGGCGCAAATCGAAGCTATGCTGCAGGCGGGCCGGAGTGCCAATAAACTGCAGCGTCCGCTGATCCTTGACCCGGTGGGGGTGGGGACAACGTCTTTGCGTTCTGCCAGTGTTAAGAAGCTGCTGGCAGAGCTACAGTTCAGTATCATTAAAGGTAATGCGGCCGAGGTTGCCATTTTAGCCGGTGGCGTGGCGGAAATTAAAGGCGTGGAAGCCATCGCCGTCTCGGCTGATGTCGTGCCCTTAGCAGCGGCCCTGGCCAGAGAAACAGGGGCAGTTGTTGCTGTAACCGGTGAGGTGGATTTGGTAACAGATGGTCAGCAGTTACTGGAAGTACATAACGGACATCATTTCATGAGCAGAGTAGTCGGTACCGGCTGTATGACGGCCTCAGTCATAGCTTGTTTTGCCGCCGTGGAAGCAAATTACCTGGCGGCCGCCGCTGCAGGTTTGGCAGCAATTAATACTGCCGCCGAACTTGCTGCAGAAGAGGCGGATGGACCGGCACTGTTTAAGGTAAAGTTATTTGATCAGCTGTCTGCCCTCTCACCTGCAGCTTTAACTGCGCGACAAAAGATTACAGAGGGGCAGCTGCCTTAAGGGAACAGAAACTGTGAGCAGAAGGATAAGTCAGCCGCTGCAGCAGTGCTGAAAGCAGCAGCCGGCAAAAAAGTCCAAAGCTGTTTGCTTTGGACTTTACTTACTTTTTCTCACCCAGGATATTACGTATTTGTTTGACAATCGGTGTGAGGACACTTTGAACATCACCGGCTGCGGCCGCCAGAAACAGCTGCGGTAGGCGTCCGGCTGTTTCTGCCTTAGTGTACATTTCTTCCGTGACCGGATCGCCCCGTCCGCCCAACAAAGTGCCCTCCTGGTCAAAAACAGGTTGGGCTAATTTTTTACCCAGCACATAAGAATGCACTTGTTCGCGGGTAGCGTTTTCTAAATCACGGCCGCCTTGACTAAGTCTGCTTTGCACCTGCTGCCAAAGATCACGCAGTTCTGTAGTTGTGCTGCCCAGATCATCATCCAGTTTGCGGGACAGCCAGACTTGTGAGCGGCCGCGCAGATTCTGCCACGCTTCCATTATTTTTTTGCTGCCCGCATCTAGTTTTTCTCTGGTAAAATCAAGGCCGTCTAACAGTTCACCGACGCCGGCCGCAAACAGGAGCTGCGGCAGACGATTTTTTTCCCGGGCTAAAGCTACTGCTTCCGGCGTAACCGTATCACCTTTGCGTACAATCGGGCTGCCTGCTTCGTCCAGCACTTCCTGCCTGACCTGCCGACCAAGGGCGAAATCTACTGCTTTGCTTTCCAAGGTCTGCACTAAATTGTGCGGACTAATATTAGCCGGCTGTGCCTCAGTCAGATAATTTTCAGAGACGACAATAAAATCACTGCCAATAGTTTCGATTACCGTTACAGGACAGACAAGCAGGGAACGCTGTTTTTCCTGCATAATAAAGAATTCAGTCAGTGCCCCGTCAGTCGGGTAAAAAGAAAAATCCTCCACTGTACCGACAAGGTTACCATCTGCCGTGATAACTTTAGTTCCCGGCAGCTTACTTTGCCTTAAATTATTATGTGCTGCCGTTTCATCCCACAGTTGACTAACCTCTCTGTTGAGGACGGTGATGGCGTCACTGCCAATACTGCGTATTTGATTAAAGGGTATTAACTGGCTGTTTGCTTTTAAAAGCGTACGCTCTTCCACTTCCAGTGCTTCAACACGGCGCTGCTGTGGATTGATTATTAAACTGGCTGCGCGCCCAAGGGAAATCCCGGCACACACATCCACAACCGGTAAGCCAATAATGTCGCGGGATTTTTTCATGTAATCACCCCTATTCAGATAAGCGGCTTATTTTCAGTATACCCTAATCTGTACGCGCTAGTAAACAGATTTATTAGTGTGACGGCTGCTAAAACACAGTGGGAGGTCGGGCAGGAAAAGGAAGTTAGCTTAATATTGATTAAGCCTGGCAGCAAGATTGCTTGTTTTTTGCAGGAGATAAGGCTATAATCAGGGAATAGGTGGTAATTAATGAAAATAAGCGATTTAGGCGAAAGGACATTAATAAAAAAAATAGCGCAGCTGGCTGCCAAAACCGTAAGCCCGGATATGGTGGGGATAGGCGATGATGCTGCCGTAACACGGCTGAGTCAAGGCTCTTGGTTGGTAACCAGCAAGGATCTGCTGGTGGAGGGAATCCATTTCCTGCTGCCCGAAATCTCAGCCCAGGATCTAGGGCATAAATCTCTGGCAGTAAACTTAAGTGATTTAGCAGCCATGGGCAGTATCCCGCGTCAGGTTTATGTGGCATTGGCGCTGCCTGCTCATTTGGACAGTGAATTTGTTTTGGCCTTTTATGAGGGGCTGACAGCACTGGCTGAACATTTTAAGGTGGCGGTATGCGGTGGTGATACCGTGGCTTCGCCTGGTCCCCTGGTGGTAAGTATTACTGCACAGGGTGAAGTCAGACGCGAAGAGGTGCTTTTGCGCAGCGGTGCCCAACCGGGGGACGTTCTCTGTACTACAGGTCCGCTGGGAGCTTCAGCAGCCGGATTATTATTGCTGCAGGCAGATATTGATTGTCCGACAGCGCTGCGCCGGTCAGCACTGCAGGCGCATTACCGACCGTGGCCGCGGGTGGAAGAAGGCCTGTGGCTGGCCCGGCAGGGTGTGGTGACGGCAGCCATAGATATTTCCGACGGCCTGCTGAAGGATGTGCAGGAGATTTGCGAAGCCAGCCGCTGTGGTGTTTTACTGCGTGAAGAGAAGATTCCGACGCATCCTGTGGCCGAGGCTCTTGCTCCGCTGTACAATCAGGCACCGCTTACTTTGGCTTTAAACGGCGGTGAAGATTATGAACTGCTGTTTACGGTGCCGCGCCATGCTTTTTCTGCTTTAGCACAAGCTTATCAGGAACGTTTTCAGACGCCAATTTATATGCTGGGCGAGATGACGCAGGAAAGAAAAGTGCAGATGATTACAAAAGAGGGAAATTGGGAAAAACTAGAGTTTACAGGTTATCAGCATTTTTAAATTACTTGAGCAGGGTGGTTTAGACTTTGCAGTATATTTTCAATTCTGCTTTGGCAGAGGAGACGGAGGCTCTGGGGAAAATGGTGGGTAAACTGCTGTTCCCCGGTGCTGTTATTTATTTAAATGGTGATTTAGGAACGGGTAAAACAGTTTTTGCCCGTGGTGTCGGCCTGGGGCTTGGTGTTTCTACACCAATTGTCAGTCCAACTTTTACTTTGTTAAATGTTCACCAGGGACGGCTGCCCTTTTATCATTTTGATTTATACCGCCTGGAAGACGAAAGTGAACTTTTTGCCATCGGTTTAGATGAATGTCTCGACGGTGACGGCGTTAGTCTGGTGGAATGGGCGGGTAAATTTGCTGCCTATTTAGCCGACTGGCCTGCACTGACGGTAACGATAACTAAACAGGGTCAGGCAGAACGTCAGTTAGTGCTGCAGGCTGAGAGCAAATCCTACCGGCAAATTTTGGCGGCCTTGGAGCGGGGGGATGACAACGATGAAGATAATGGGTATTGATACGGCTACTTTGGTCTGCAGTGTAGCTGTCGTTTCAGCAGAAAAAACACTGGCCGAGTATACGCAGCAGGTTAAGAAAACGCATTCGGAACGTTTACTGCCCTTGATTGATACACTGCTGCGTGATATCGGTCTGCAGCCGCAGGACTTATCCGGCATCGCTGTAGCAGGCGGTCCCGGTTCCTTTACCGGACTGCGCATCGGCATGGTTACTGCCAAAGCGCTGGGTCAGGCTTTAGCAATACCGCTCTGCAGTGTTTCTACTTTGGCTGCTTTGGCAGCCCAGCATCCTTTGTTTCCAGGTGTGATTTGTCCTATACTTGATGCACGACGAGAACAGGTATATAACGCACTTTTTGCCGCCGGAACACCAATGACCAGGCTGACTGCAGACCGGGCTTTGCCTGTGGCTGAGCTGGTGGCGGAATTGAAAAAACAGACAAAACCTGTTCTGTTTGTCGGTGATGCTGTTCCTGTTTACCGGCCGTTATTAAGTGAAGTTTTGGCAGAACGAGCTTGTTTCATGCCGCCTGAATCGGCCATTTGTCGTGCTGCCAGCGTAGCCAGACTGGGCTTGGCTCAGTTTAGGGCAGGAGAGGGACAAAGCTGGCGTGACTTACGGCCCTCATATATCCGTCGTTCTGAGGCAGAGGTAAACTATCAGCAGGCTCAGAGTAAAGGAGGCGGTTCCTGTGCAGGTCTCGATTGAGCCGATGAAGTTTTGTCATGTTGAAAGCGTTTGGGCTATTGAAAAAGAAGTTTACACTTCTCCCTGGTCTAGACATGCTTTTATTAATGAAATACTGGACAATGGTTTTGCTTTCTACTATGTGGCTCTGTCTGCAGATGAGGTAGTTGGATATGCCGGGATCTGGGTTATTCTGGATGAAGCACATATTACCACTTTAGCCGTCAGCCCGAGCTGGCAGGGTCAAGGACTGGGCCGCCAATTATTAGAGCATCTAATTACAGAGGCAGCTTTGAAAGGTGCCAAACGTATGACGCTGGAAGTGCGGGTTTCCAATACCAGGGCCCAAAGCTTATATAGAAAATATGGCTTTGTGGAGTGTGGTGTGCGTCCCAATTATTATCCTGATGAGGACGCTTTAGTTATGTGGTTGGAGCGTTTACCCGGCAGCAGTCCGGTAAGAAACGGTGCGAAAGCGGCGGCGGGAGAAAAGGTTGGAGAGCAGAAACAATGAAAAAAAATTTGATTTTAGGTATCGAAACATCTTGTGATGAGACAGCCGCAGCTGTGGTAGCGGCGGGAAAAACTGTTTTAAGCAGCATTATTGCCTCACAGATACCGATTCATGAAAAGTATGGCGGCGTGGTGCCGGAGATTGCTTCACGTCACCATTTAGAAATGGTTAACGAAGTTATTGCAGAAGCTTTGCTGCAGGCAAATTGCAGCTTTGCTGATTTATCTGCCATTGCGGTAACGCATGGTCCGGGACTTGTCGGCGCTTTGCTTGTTGGTGTAAATACTGCCAAAACATTAGCATATGCTTTAAAGAAACCAATTCTGGCAGTAAATCATATTTTCTCTCATATAGCGGCAAATTTTCTCGTGCACGAAGTAAGGTTTCCTGCTGTCTGTCTGGTTGTTTCCGGAGGTCATACCAGCTTGTTTTATTTGACTTCCCGCTCCGAGGCTGCTTTATTGGGAGCCACCCGGGATGATGCTGCCGGCGAAGCTTTTGATAAAGTAGCACGTGTACTTGGTTTAGGTTATCCAGGAGGTCCGGCCATCGAAAAAGCAGCTGAAGCGGGAGATGCCGGCGCCTTCACCTTTCCCCGTGCTTTTGCCGGACAGGATGATAATTATGAATTTTCCTTCTCCGGCTTGAAATCTGCCGTGATTAATACACTGCATAATTTAAAGCAAAAAGGTCAGACCTACCGGACTGCAGACGTGGCTGCCAGTTTCCAGCAGGCAGTTGTAGATATTTTAGTCGAAAAAACCTGTTTGGCTGCCGAAGCCAAACAGGTGAAAACTGTACTTTTGGCAGGTGGTGTTGCAGCTAACGGTGCTTTAAGGCAGCAGCTGGAGCAGGCTTTGGCTGCTGCCGGCCGCACCTTACTTTACCCACCACTTGAGCTGTGTACTGACAATGCAGCCATGGTGGCTGCAGCCGGCTGGGATCTTTATCTGCAGCAAAAATTTGCAGGACTCGACTTAAATGCTGTTCCAGTATTAGACAATTTGTGGCAGGTTAAGTAAAGGGGTTAATTTTCTTTACGCTGCTCTTATTATGGTAACAAGCTGTGGATACTGTGGATATTTTCATAAAATACGTTAAGAATGGGGTTAATTCTGTGGATAACTCTGTGGATACTGTGGATTATTATGTTAATTGAGGGCAGTATTTCTTAACAAAATCTTGCATAAACAGCGCCTTCAGAAAAAACGGTTGTTAACATAATAACATTGCATAATATCAACTGTATTATTTCGACAACACGGTTTGCGCTATACTGTATTCATTCGACAGAGAGCAAGCTTGCAGCCGGCAGCCGGCAAAAGCTCTGCAGATGAGCGGAAATACTGCCGGCTGCTCACGGCAGAATTTTTACATGCATAAAAAGCGGGAAAGAGGGGTCGCCCTTTGCTAAAGGACATCAAACATATTCATTTTATAGGAATCGGCGGTTATGGCATGAGTGCCTTGGCACGTGTCTTACTGGACAGTGGTTATAAAGTAAGTGGTTCTGACCAAAGGCAAACCGCCATTACGGCACAACTGCAGGAAGAAGGGGCACTGGTTTATCAGGGACACCAGGCTAAACATGTCGACGGGGCAGAACTTGTCATTTACTCCACAGCTATAGCCCCGGATAATGTGGAACTTACTGCTGCCAGAGAAGCCAAGATTCCGGTGTGGCATCGTTCCGAACTACTGGCACAATTCATCAACGGCCGCTTTGGTATTGCTGTAGCCGGCGCTCATGGTAAAACGACTACTACCTCCATGGTGGCAGCAGTGCTTACCCGGGGGCAGCTTGATCCGACTGCTTTTATTGGAGGTATTTTTGCAGAATTTAACGGCAACTCGCGTATTGGCAGGTCGGAAATAGTAGTAGCTGAAGCAGATGAAAGCGATAACACTTTTTTACGTTATCGGCCACGAATGGCTGTTGTTACCAATATAGATGCGGATCATTTGGAGCATTATCAAGGAGACTTTCAACTGTTACTTGCGGCTTATCGTCAGTTTTTAAATAATATTACCGCTGACGGTACGGCGGTACTTTGTGCAGATGATCCCCACCTCCGTACCATGCAGCCTGCCCATGTGCGGAAAGTTGTTACTTATGGGCTGCGGGAAGGAGATTGGCGTGCTGAAAATCTGCAGGCGGAAGGCTGGGGGACACGTTTTACTGTAAACGGCGGGGGAGAGACGCTGGGAGAAATTGCACTGTCTGTGCCGGGTACTCATAATGTGCTGAATGCGCTGGCTGCAGTAGCTGTCGCCCGGGAACTGGAAGTAGATTTTACTGCAATCAAGGAAGGTTTGGAATCTTTTCGCGGGGCTGACAGACGCTTTCAACTTTTATGTCAGGTAAATGATATTACGGTAGTAGATGATTATGCCCATCATCCCACAGAGATCAGGGCAACCATCCAAGCTGCCCGGGCCGGTAATTGTAAGCGCCTGGTGGTTGTTTTTCAGCCGCACCGTTTCAGCCGCACCAAATGGTTTTTTAACGAGTTTGTGGAGGCCTTCGCCGGTGCTGACAAAGTATTTCTGCAGCAGATCTATGCCGCCAGTGAAAAGCCCCTGGAAGGGATTTCCTCAGCCAAATTAGCGGCAGCGATGCGAGCGCGGGGGATAGATGTGACACAGCTTGACCGTGGTGAGGACATTATAAAACAGGTGTTAGGCATGGCTGAACCTGGCGATTTAATCATTACTATGGGTGCCGGTGATGTGACCGAGCTTGGCCATAAAATCGCGGATTGTTTATGTAAATGGAAAAATGAATAACGACTGCTACAGATATCTGCTGGCGGCAGTACAGGAAAATGTGCTGCCCTTAACATCACGTTGTAATGTCAGCTGCATCTTCTGCAGCAATCGCCAGAATCCCCCCACTGTGATTACGCACCGCTTACCGGTTTTGCCTTTAACCAGTGTTTTAGAGTTGGCCGCCTTTCTTGATCCCCGACGCAAAGTCATTATTGGCGAGTCAGCGACGCGTCTTGATGAAGGAGAACCCTTCACACATCCTGAAATTATGGTTATTTTACAAAATTTACGCCGGCTGCTGCCGCAGACAACATTAGCTGTAACTACGAACGGCACCTTACTGACTCCACCCATGGTGCAGACATTGGTTGAGCTGCAGCCGCTGGAATTAACAATATCCTTAAATAGCGCCACTGCCCGCGGACGCTATCAATTAATGGGGGACCGGGCTCCGGAGCGGGTTTGGACAGCTCTGCACTTAATTAAGCGTGCTAAACTTCCCTTTCACGGCAGTTTGGTGGCAATGCCCCATCAGGTGGGTTGGTCTGATACAGCAGCGACTGTTCGCTGTTTAGCAGAGCATGGTGCACTGACGATTCGCGTATTTTTACCCGGGTATACCAAATATGCACCGCCTGCTCTGCAGTTTCCCCTCAATTTGTGGTCAGAAGTAATTACCCGGGCTCAAGAGTGGACACGACAGTATAATGTACCGGTAATCCCGGAGCCTTATCTGCCTGAGGACTTAATGCCCAGTATTTGGGGAGTGATGCAGAACACACCGGCGCAGTCAGCCGGTCTGCTGCCTGAAGATGTGATTTTAGCCGTTAATCGGCGGTCGATGCGTACGCGGGTGGAGGCTTTCCAGACGGTAGAAGCATTACAAAACCCGCTGCTAACTATAAAGCGGGGTGAGCAAATCACTACAATCAAGCTGCATAAAGCCGCTCACCAAGCACCCGGTTTTGTCATGTTATATGATTTTGCGCCGCGGCGCGCGGCAGAGATAGACAGGGCAGTCAAGCGTTTCCGTGCCGCCAAGACACTGCTGTTGGCTTCTGAATTTGCCTATGATATACTACAGCAGGCAGCCGCTAAATTTGCCCTTCCCTCAATAGTTATCAGACCGGTAGTGAATCACTTTTTTGGCGGTTCAATTAAAGCGGCCGGCTTACTGGTTGTAGCAGATATGCTCGCGGCGGCTCAAGAGGCTTTGACATCAGCACAGTACGACCTGTTGTTGGTGCCGCGCGAAGCCTTTGACAGTCAGTTATTAGATCTAACCGGACAAGCTGTACATGAGCTGGAAAATGCTTTATCTTTACCGGTACAAGCGGTATAAAATTAAATTCAGATAGGAGCATGCAAAATGGACTATGTGAGAGTTTTTGTGGAAGTGCCAAAGGGATCCCGCAACAAATATGAGTTTAACAAAATAACCGGACGTTTCCTCCTGGACAGAATGCTGTTTTCCTCTGTTCATTACCCGGCCGATTATGGTTTTATCCCGGAAACGCTGGCAGAAGACGGTGATGAGCTGGATGCCCTCGTGCTGGCCGGTGATCCCACTTTCCCCGGTTGTGAAATCCGTGCCGTGCCTGTGGCGGTGCTGGAAATGTGGGATGAAAAAGGTAAAGACGAAAAGATTATTTGTGTTTCGCTGCGTGATCCCGTGTGGGGCTGGATTACGGAGTATGATCATCTGCCAAGTAATTTGCTGCGCGAAATCGCCCACTTTTTTCAGATCTATAAAGATCTGGAAGACAAACCTACCCGCATCGGCGAATGGGCCGGTAAGGAGGAAGCTTGGGAAATAATCCGTGCCGCACGTGAACGTTATGCTAACCGCCGTGAAATTTAACAAAGGGGCTGCTGCGCAGTCCCTTCTTTTGCTGCCATGTCGCCGGAATGAAGCAGGACATTTATTTTTCAGGACGAATGTAAAGCAAAGGGAAGGCAAAACTTTTCTTCAGGAGGTAAAAGATGGACGCCATTATTCTTGACAATATTCCCTTTACAGCCGAATTGGAGATGTTTACGGAAAGGATGAGGCTGCAGAAAAGGCCGGCGCTGGTCAAACAGTTGGCTGCGCTGCTGGAAGAGGCTAAGGGTATTGCCCGTCCAAAGGTAATGTTCAAAGAGCTGCCGATAGAAAAAAAGGGTGAAGACCTGATTGTGCTGGACGGAGTATCTTTCCGGAGCCGTGATTTACGTCAAACAGTGGCTGATTTACCACGTGTTTTCCCCACCATTGCTACTTGTGGACATGAATTAGGTAATTGGGCTGCTGCATACGAAGACATGATGGTTCGTTTCTTTGCGGAAGTTATCTGTGAAGCGGCGATGACTGCGGCACAAGAGTATTTGGCGCAGTATGTGGCACAGCATCATGGTGCTGCAGCCATTACCTATATTTTGCCGGGCACTTTGGATTGGCCCATTACCGATCAGGATAAGCTCTTCGCGCTGATCGGAGATACTGCACCGATAGGTGTGTATTTAACGGAACAAGGGACTATGCGTCCCATCAAAACCGTCTCTGCCCTTTATTATGAAACAGCGTAAGTAAAAAGCGGGACCGTCCCACAGGACGGTCCCGCTGCTGTAGAGGAGCTCTGTTATAGGTAGATAATTTCTGCTGTGACCCTATCATCCAGCGTCAGCAGGCCGCAGGAAGGGCGGGGTTCACGGCGGTGGTCAGTTGGTGACCCGGGATTAAAGAGCAGCACACCGTTTATTGTTTCTAAATAAGGCTGGTGGCTATGGCCAAAGATAACACAATCAACCTGATCAGCAGCAAATTCCGCTAAAGCCCGCTGCGGAGTTTTGCTGCGGTCTTCTCCCTGATGACCATGAGTTAAGCCAAGGCGGAAGCCGGCCACCTCTAAAATTTTTTTACTGCCTAACCGTTGTTTGAGGTGGGGTGGGTCCATATTGCCTGCCACTGCTTCGAGGGGAGCCAGCGTCTGAAGATCCAGTAAGACATTTTCCGTCACTAAATCACCGGCATGCAGAAGTAAATCAACATCGGAAAATATTTCAAACAGGACAGGCGGCAGCTGACGTGCCCTTGTAGGTATATGGGTATCGCTAAGAACACCAATACGCATAGTGTATTACACCTCCCGGAAAATGAACTGCTACAGTCAGTATTATACCATAGAGACTGGCAGCAGCTAAATGTCCTGCCGCTGAGCAAACCAAGATTATTAATAATTTATTAAAGTTTGTTCAGGCCTGTTTTAGAGCAGGATTGGTTCTTGGTAACAGAGAATCAAAATTTGTAAATTGTATGTACCAGTTGAATGCGCCAAGGAGGTTGTCATGCCTGACTTAAAATCTCTCAACCAGTATCTGCACCTTTTTTCTCGCCCTAAAGATATGGCCGAGTTCGAACAAATACCGGGTTTTATTTCGCGCTTGTTGGAAACAGTTGAGTCTCTGGTCGTTGTTTTAGATACAGAGGGGCGGATTAGAGAATTTAATCCGGCCTGTGAGCGGCTTTCAGGCTATACCCGGGAAGAAATGATCGGGAAAAAATATGATCTCTTAATCCCGGCCGAAGAATTGGCTGAGGTAAAAAATAAGCTTGAGCTGCTGATGGCCGGTAATTTTGAACAGCGTTTTGAATATCACTGGCTGTCCAGGGAAGGGAAAAAACGATTGCTGCTGTGGTCCAGCAGTAATGTTAAGAATGACGAAGGGCAGATTAGCTGTATTATCTGCACCGGACTTGATATCACGGACCTGCGGGAGTTTGAGAACAGGCGGCTTGTTGTGCTGGAGATTCTGGAGACCTTGGCCGGAACCGGGACTCAGGCAGCAGTGCTGCAGCAGGTGCTGCAGACGATCAAGACTTATTTTGACTGTGACGCCGTTGCTCTGCGTTTACGTAAGGGAGATGATTACCCCTATACGCAGGCGATTGGTTTTAGTGAAGAATTTCTGCGGCAGGAGTCAACATTGTGTAGTTTTGAAGGCTGTACAATCAAGAGGGATGCTGATGGTCTGGCAGTTTTGGATTGTTTGTGTGGGCGTGTAATCCGCGGTGATTATGATTATGTGCTTACTGCTGAAGGAGTGCTGATTACCGGCAATATTAACAAATTTGTCGCTGTGGCGACAGCAGGTCAGGAGCAGTCGTTTACAATTCGCAATTACTGCGGCCAGTCAGGCTATCAGTCTGTAGCGCTGATACCGCTGCGTTCAAACCAGGAGACGGTCGGTTTACTGCAGCTTAATGCTTATGAGGAAAATCATTTTTCCGAAGTGGAGATTGCCTTTTTAACAATTGTCGGGCAAAGTATAGCAGCCGCTTTAGTCCGTTTTCAGGCAGAACAAGAGCGCCGTAAGGCTGAATTAATCCTGAATACAATTGTGCAAAAAGCGCAGGATGGTTTTTTACTGAGTACATTGGATGGTAAAGCGATTATTTATAACGAGGCTATGCGGTGCATTACAGGTTATACTTGTGAAGATATTAACCAATACAACTGGTTTTACTTGTTGTTTCCTGATGAGGAAATGCGTCGCCTGGCTGTAAATAAGGCGCGTCAGGCTGTGGCCGGCAGGCTGGAGTATATGGAGACTGAAATTACCTGCAAAGATGGCAGTGAAAAAAGGGTAGTCTTATCTCTGACCCCCCTGGAAATAGAAGGAAAAACTTATGTATTTAGTACCATGCGTCTTCCTTCTGCTTTAGGGGCTGTCACCCCTGCGGTGGATCTGTGGTCCCTGACCAGTCCGCAGGATTAGGGGAAGTCCCCCTTAACAACTCTCTTCAGAGAGAAAAGAAAGCAATGCAAAGTTAATGTAATTTTCCCACCGATAAAAAGAAGCGCTTGAACTGATCAAGCGCTTTTGACTGTCTTGGTGAAGTATTACTTTGCTTAAGTTGAGATGTAGATGTAAGTTTTATAGCTTAGCTGTGTACCATGGAGCACAAACCTTTTTATATGCTATGATTCCGGTATAATGCTGAAATATTTATGCAGATTTATTAGATTTGCTTACAATGGCTTGCGCACAGGAAGCACAGATCATTTTGCCCTCATAATTAATGATGTCTTCTGCGCTCTGACAGAAAATGCAGGCCGGTTCATATTTTCTGAGGATGATTTTTTCACCGTCAACAAATATTTCTAACCCATCTTTAATGTCGATGCCGAGGGAGCGCCGAAGTTCAATTGGTATGACGACGCGGCCTAGTTCATCGACTTTACGGACAATTCCTGTTGCCTTCATCTTTTTTTCACCTCCTTGCTTTCTACTGTCAACATAACACTAATAACTGTAAATAACAAGACTTATGTGGTTTTTATGTTAAAAAATTCATTTCCTGTTAATAAGTATTAAGAAGAGTCCTGCTTCTATTTACTAACATATTTTATCTACCCTATTTTTATTGCAGAGATAGATTTTTAACTAAATGTTGTTATAAGAATGTGTTATGTGACAGTGTCAACTATTTCAAATGTTCAGAATACGGCTTGACCAAAATTTGCTAGTATTATATACTTTTCTTAAGCGTTGGTTTGCTGCTCTAGAATCAGTACCATCAGCTTTAGAAAAACGAAAATGGGGTGAAGATGTAGTGGATGCAAAGCAGATGAAAGAGTTCCGGACTAAAATGTATACTGATTTGTACACAGGAGTAGTACCGGAGAGAGTTCCGGTGCAGGACGGCTTGGCAATTGAATTTCTGATTCAATATGCCGGTAAGGATTTAATGACAACACAATTTAGCTACACTTCTGATTTGCTGGTAGAAATATTTGAAAAGGGCAGAGAAGTCTGCAGAGGGGATATGCCGGTTGGTGCTTTTGCCAGGAATCCCATTGCTGCCATGTTCCAGCAGTCTTTAACGATGGAAATGAGTAAGACAGGTTTTATGCAACATCCTGAGCGCTCCTTTATGCATGAGGACGAGTACGATGATTTCATCAAGAATCCTCATGAGTTTATTGTTGAAGTATGTGTTCCCCGCATGAATAAAGGCTATCAAAAGGGCGAAGTATTCCGCGCTTTAAATTTTGCCAAGGCTTTGTTAGCCAGCATGGATCAGAATCGTCATTTTGCAGTAGCCGAAGCTACGATGGCAGAGCGTTATGGCTTGTTTACACGTCCTGCGGGTTCTGTCGGCATGCAGATTGTACCTTTTGACTTTATTGCCGACTTCTATCGTGGGTTTTCCAAGATTCCTATCGATATGAGAAGACAGCCGGATAAATTGATCGCTGCCATGGAAGCCTTAATGCCCCTGGCCATTGCGATGGCTAAAACGCCGGTGGTAAGTCCCTTAGGCTGCAACATGATTATGACGCATATGGCTGCTTTCCTCAATACTAAAGATTTTGAGAAGTTTTACTGGCCGACCTTCAATCAGGTTTGTCATATTGCAGCGGAAAGAGGACAGGCAATGCAAATCTTTCTGGAAGGCGACTGGACTCGCTTCCTCGATTATTTAGTAGAGCTGCCTCAAGGGACACGTTTGTATATGGAATATGGTGATCCGCAGCAATTCAAAGACAAGTTGGGTAAAAAGATGGTCCTGGGCGGTTTCTATCCCTTGACACTGCTGGGCTCCGGCACCAAAGAACAATGCATTGACAAAGCCAAAGAACTGCTGGATATCCTGGCACCGGGCGGCAATTACTACTTCTGCTTCGATAAGAGTGCCCTAAACTTAACTGATATTAACCCGGAAAATTACGTAGCCGTAATGGAGTACGTTTTAGAAAACGGTAAGTATGATAATCCGGGTGAGATAGTGACAACAGCGAAAAAAGAAGATTCAATTCAAAAGTATAGTCACCTCTATCCTGAGTTTAAATCTAAATACATTGTCAGCTTTGACGAATTTAAGCAAGAGTATCCGCCGGTAGATGAGCGTATCGAACCATTAATGCGCGCAGCTTATGAAAGATATTCAGCTATAGTAGATATGTCTATGACAATGTAAGTACTAAGTGAGGTTAAGGTGCCGCTCTGTTAACACAGGGCGGCACCTTTTTATAGCCTAGTCAGGATGTGGGGTGAATGTTTAGAAAGTTTAGAATAATGCCTTGACCAAAAGGGATTGGCATTATATACTTTTTTTAGCAGAACTTTCATCCCAGATGTTTGCACAACCACATTTGACCTTCACAAAATTAAAAGAGGTGAAAAATGATGGATGCAAAAAAGAAGAAAAATTTTCTGCGCTGGTGGACGGAGACTTCATGATGTCAGGAAGATCAATCCTGCTGTAGGCAGCAGCCGCGTAAATCCCCTTAGGTCAACATAAGTAAAACATAAGGGGACAGCTGAGCACAAGACTTACTAGTTATAGGCAGAAGCAAGTGAAAACTTGCACAAGATTATAAAAATAATGGGGTGAGTGTTGTGGATGCACGGCAGTTAAAAGAGTTTCGCATCAAAATGTTTACAGACGTCTATACTGGGGTAATACCGGAAAGAATCCCGGTTTGGGACGGATTGGGTACGGAGTATTTAATCCAGTATGCCGGTAAAGATTTAATGACGACACAATACAGTTATACGGCAGAGCTGTGGATAGAGATACTGGAGAAAAGCAGAGAAATCTGCCGGGGTGATGTACCGGTTGGCGGGTTTGCCAGGAATCCCATTGCCATGATGTTTCAACAATCCCTAAGCAATGAAATGAGCAGGACAGGTTTTATCCAGCATCCAGAGCGGTCTTACATGGAAGCTGATGAGTATGATGCATTTATTAAGAATCCCCATGAATTTATCCAGGAAGTATGTGTGCCCAGGATGAATAAGGGCTATCAAAAAGGTGAAGTTTTTCGCGCTTTAAACTTTGCCAAATCGCTGCTGGCCAGCCTGGATCAAAGCAGGGAATTTGCCATTGCCGACGCTACTATCAATGAGCGCTACGGTCTCTTTACCCGGCCTGAAGGTTCGGTCGGTATGCAGTTAGTACCCTTCGATTTCATTGCCGACTTTTGCAGAGGATTTTCTAAAATTCATGGCGATATGCGCAGGTATCCGGACAAATTATTGGCAGCCATGGAGGCCTTAATGCCCTATTCCATTTTCATGGGGCAAGTCCCGGTGAAAAGCCCTCTGGGCTGCAACATGATTATGACCCATATGGCAGCTTTTCTGAACACAAAAGATTTTGAGAAGTTTTATTGGCCGACTTTTCATAAGGTCTGTCATATAGCGGCGGAGCAGGGACAGGCGATGCAGATCTTCTTAGAAGGTGACTGGACACGTTTTATTGATTACCTGCAGGACCTGCCGCAGGGCACCCAGCTCTGGATGGAATATGGTGATCCACAGCAGTTTAAAGACAGATTGGGCAAAAAAATGGTCTTAGGCGGTTTTTATCCCCTCACACTCCTCGGTACCGGGACTAAAGAGCAGTGTATTGATAAAGCCAAAGAACTGCTGGATATTATGGCTCCCGGCGGCAACTTTATCTTTATCTTCGATAAATTTGCCTTGAACATTAATGATATCAAACCGGAAAATTATGTTGCGGTATTAGAATATGTCCTGGAGAACGGTAAGTATGAAAATGCCGGAGAACCGGTAACGACAGAGAAAAAAGAAGATTCGATTAAGAAGTACGCTCATTTGTATCCTGAATTCAAATCAAAATATATTGTCAGTTTCGATGAGTTTAAGAAGGAGTACCCACCGGTAGATCCGCGTATTGAACCGCTGATGCGTGCTGCTTATGAAAAATATTCTGCCATTGTAGACAGAGGCCTGTTCTTCTAATAACGGCAGTCTCACCTGTGCAGCAGGTGGTTGGTTTACTTAGGCCCGCAGGGCGGCAGCTGGGTGGCATATTTTTCATCTATACTAAATAAAGATATTATGTCGGCAGCCGGCGCTCTGCGGGCAGCATGACAGCAGGAGCCGTGACAAGGATTTGTCACTGTTACGTTCCGTCGTGCTTGACAAAAGATGCTAATGCTATATGATGGAATTAACTGAAAATTAAAAAAACGAGGTGAAGAATGTGGATGTCAAGCAGTTGAAGGAGTATCGTACAAAGTTGTTTTATGATCTGTACACCGGTGTAGTGCCGGACAGAGTACCTGTTCATGACGGCTTATCAACTGAGTACCTGATTCAGTATGCCGGCAAGGATTTAATGACAACTCAATATAGCTATACTGCGGACCTACTTATAGAAATTTATGAAAAAGGCAGAGAAATTTGCCGCGGTGATCTCCCTGTTGGCGCTTTTGCCCGCAATCCCATTGCCATGATGTTTCAGCAGTCACTAAGCAATGAAATGAGTAAGACGGGCTTTATTCAGCACCCTGAACGTTCATTTATGTATGCGGATGAATATGATGAATTCATTAAAGGGCCACATGAGTTTGTCATTGAGACATGTGCCAAAAGAATGAACAAGGGTTATCAAAAGGGCGAAGTCTTTCGTGCTCTCAACTTTGCCAAAGCATTGCTGGCAACTCTGGATCAGAATCGCGAATTTGCTGTTGCTGAGGCAACCATGGCAGAGCGTTACGGCTTGTTTACCAGACCGGCCGGTTCAGTCGGCATGCAGATTGTCCCCTTTGATTTTATTACAGATATGTATAGAGGCTTCTCTCAGATACCTCTGGATATCAGGCGTCAGCCGGAAAAACTGCTGGCGGCAATGGAAGCAGTTATGCCCTATGCTATTTGGATGGCTGAGACACCGGTTGTTAGTCCCCTTGGCTGCAATATGATTATGACCCATATGGCAGCTTTCCTTAGCACTAAAGATTTTGAAAAGTTTTACTGGCCTACTTTTAATAAAGTCTGCCATATTGCTGCTGAGCGTGGCCAGTACATGCAAATCTTCCTGGAAGGTGACTGGACACGTTTCGTAGATTATTTATATGAACTGCCGCAGGGAACACGCCTGTGGATGGAATATGGTGATCCCAAGGTATTTAAAGAGAAGCTTGGTAAAAAAATGGTGCTGGGCGGTTTTTACCCCATAACCTTATTGGGTACCGGTACGAAAGAGCAGTGTATTGACAAAGCTAAAGAATTGCTTGATATTTTAGCGCCCGGCGGCAACTACTTCTTTATTTTTGATAAGAGTGCTCTCAATCCAAATGATATCAATCCCGAAAACTATGTAGCAGTATTAGAGTATGTGATCGAAAACGGCAAGTATGATAATCCGGGTGAGCTGGTGACAACTGCAAAACGGGAAGACTCTATACAAAAATATTCTCACCTCTATCCCAAATTCGAGTCGAAATACATTGTCAGCTTTGAGGAGTTTAAGAAAGAATACCCACCGGTAGATCCCCGTATTGAGCCGCTGATGCGAGCCGCCTATGAAAAATATACCAATATTGTAGACCGTAGCCGGTTTATGTAAATAAAAATACTGCAGGGCTGCTCCCAAAGTGAGCAGCCTTACTTTTTCCTTGAGCTTCGTTGGCAGAGCGTAGACTGCAGGCAGTAAATTTTACTGCGAGCAATGAATATTAAAGGTGCTGAGGGGTACAAAAATAGCAGAAAGTAGCATATAATTAAGACAAGTCTTCATTGTAAGGGAGTGAAAGTAATGGCAATTCAGATACTGACAGATAGTGCTGCAGATTTGCCGCAAACTATTGTTGAGGAGTACGGCATTGATGTAGCGCCCTTGCATATTTATGGTGATGAACAAGAATATCTTGATGGCAAGGACCTGCAGTCGCTGCAAATGTTCAATGAAATGCGTCAGGGAAAAGTATTTAAGACTTCCCAGGTCGACCCGGCTACTTTTCTGGCATTTTTTAAACAGTATGCAGAACGTGGGGATAGCTGTATTTATGTTGGTTTTAGTTCGGAATTATCCGCTACTTATCAGTCAGCAGTTCTGGCCAAAAATGAAATTCAAGCAGTCTACCCTGACTTTACAGTGGAAACTGTTGATACAAAGTGTGCATCATTAGGACAGGGCTTAGCTGTCCTGAAAGCGGCTCAACTAGTCAGGGAGGGTAAGTCAATACCCGAAATCTTGGCCGGTGTTGAGTATTATGCCAGTCATATGGAACATATTTTTACTGTTGAAGATTTGGAGTATTTATACCGAGGTGGCAGGGTTAGCCGGGCTGCCGCAGTAGTTGGCGGCATTTTACATGTTAAACCCCTGCTTGAGGTTAATGAAGGGAAGCTTGTTCCCTTGGAAAAAATACGGGGTAGAAATAAAGTTATACGCCGGATGATAGAGCTCATGGGTGAAAGAGGTGTAGAGCTGGCTAAGCAGACCATAGCCATCAGCCATGGTGACGATCTGGAGAGTGCCACTAAACTGCAGGAACTAATAAAGGAAACCTATGGCTGTACTGACTTTATTATTAACACAATCGGCTGTGTAATCGGAGCGCACGTTGGACCGGGGACTTTAGCACTCTTCTTTTTAAATGACAAACCATAAAATAACTCGCCAATGCACTGCATTGGCGAGTTATTTTCAATCTTGTTCCTGCAGGTCAAACAGTAACGCCGGATCAGGCAGCGGAGCTGATGTTAATTTCCAGCGACCATCTTCCAAAATTAGTTCTATTGTATGTTCTGTTGTTGTGTCTGGTGTTGCAGCTAAAACACTGCTGAAAATATCCGCCAGTTCCTGATCAATTTCTGCTTGTTCCGCACCGGTGAGAGCCAAGGAAAAGACCCTGCTGAGCGCTTCAGTCATAAATTTGCTGAAAAAAATGTCCAGCTGCGGCCAGGTAACGGTAACGTCAACTGTAGCTTTGTCGCCGTTTATTTGGTGGCCGGTGGGTGTGATAATAATCCGCTGCAGGTATAATGCATATTTGGCTTCATCCATGAATTCGCCGCTATTTTCCGGCCAAAGCTTTTCCAGCCAGCTTTCAGTCGTTTCATTAGTTTTAATATACGCGGCTGCTTCTGCCGTGTTACCACTGATAACTTCCTGCCAATATTCTTGTACAGCTAACTCCGGATTAGGCGGGCCACATGCTGTCAGCAGCAGAGCAGTGAGCAAAACGAGGCTGATTTTTGCTTTATTTACCAGCATAATATTTTCTCCTCTCTGATTACTAATTCACACAATCGCTTTGCAACTGTAAGCTAGATTTGACAGCAGCCGACTGATGTCCTGCTGTTTTTGCTTTATACTTTCGGTAATTGCAGTGAAAGAGTGTACGTATATACTTTTAGTTTAATGCT
>JAAYKP010000121.1 GCA_012522335.1 Bacillota bacterium | reverse complement strand
TTTAATAACCCAGGATGTGTTCGGGAAATAAAAATTTGCGGTCCTTTAGTAGTGCGTCTTACTTCAGTAATGTAGGCCTTGATCCGCTCCCCGGGTTGGTAAGAATCATTCTCCATTTGTTCTGTAGGCAAAAGAACGGCTTCCGTTTTCCCTAAATCGACAATAATATTTTTTTGATCAAAGCGCTGTACAATTCCTGTAATTATGTCATCCTCGCGATCAACATACTCATCAAAAATCATCTCACGCTCTGCTTCACGAATACGCTGTATAACAACCTGTTTAGCTGTTTGTGCCGCAATACGCCCAAAATTCTTTGGTGTAACTTCTTGTTCCACAATATCGCCAATATTATACTGCGGATCAATCTCCCGCGCTTCTTGTAAGGAAATTTCTAATTGCGGTTGTGTCACCTCTTCTACCACGTTTAAGCGCGTATAAACTTTTAAACCTCCTGTCTCCCTATTTAATTGTACACGCACATTAGCTGCCGTATTAAAATTACGTTTGTAAGCTGAAACCAGTGCAGCCTCAATTGCTTCAAAGAGAATATCTTTTTTAATGCCTTTTTCCTGTTCAATTGCAGCCAGGGCAGCTAAAAATTCTTCATTCATTTTGGCTGAAATGCCTCCCTTCCACTATATCTACTCAAAAACTAAATTTGCCTTTGCCACAAGCTTTAGAGGAATCCTGATCATTGTTCCGGATTCCAACTCCAACAAAATATCCTGCTGCTCCAATCCCCGTAAAACCCCTACATATTTTCTGGCACCGTTTAGTGGGGCAAATAGTTTTAATGACGCCAACCTGCCGCTGAAGCGTTCATAATCTGCTGCTTTTTTCAGCGGCCGTTCAATACCCGGTGAAGATACCTGCAGCTGATAACTATGCGCGATGGGATCAAGGCGGTCAAGTTCACTATCCATGATCCGACTAAAAGCTTCACAATCATCCAGCGTTACGCCGCCCTCTTTATCAATCAAAAAGCGCAGGACATACTGCCCACCCTCCTTAACGTATTCCACATCTACCAGCTCAAGCTGCAGCTCTGCCGCCAATGGTTCGGCCACTGCAAAAAGGTCAGCTGCTATTTTTGACATCTGCAGTCCTCCTGTCAGTATTTTTATTTTGCAGGATTAGTTTGCCCAATCTTAAAACAAATTGGTTGTTGTCATTTTTCTGCAGAGCAGCACAACAGGCGTGCCCTGCAAAGTCTTTAAGCACGCTGTCCGGCACAGTCTGCCCAAAAGCCTTATATGTAAGCTTTAGCCGTCGAAAAGAAAGGCTTGCTTTTATTCCCTAAGCAAGCACTGCAGACAAATCAGTAAAAGTTAAGAGTGGGCGGACCCACTCTCCTGTTACCAAACATTGTTTTCCAAATTATTTTACCACATTTGGCTGCAAACTGCAAGTCCGGCACAGTGCGCGGCCGAGCTTACCGAGGGAAAATAATTATCTGCACAATTGCCTCACCTTTACCCTGCCTGCGTATCAGCATCATTGTTGAGCAGCTCCTGCAGGGCCAACATAAATTCATCTACTATTTTATCCTGCGGCACTTTTTTTAACACTTGACCGCGGCGGAAAATTAAGCCTTGTTCTTTACCTCCGGCCACGCCCAGATCTGCTTCTTTAGCCTCACCGGGACCGTTAACAGCACACCCCATCACAGCAATAGTCAGCGGCTGCTGCACGATTTTAACCCGTTCTTCAATTTCCCGGGCCAAATCCATTAGCTTGATTTGCGTACGACCACAAGTAGGACAGGAAATAACTCTCGGTCCAAAACGTCTGACGCCGGCTGCAGCCAGTATTGCTTTAGCCACAGGTATTTCCTCTGTCGGATCTGCTGTCAGGGAAACACGTATAGTATCTCCTAAACCGTCCAGCAGCAGGGCGCCAATGCCAACGGCAGAATAAATGGTGCCGCTGCTAAGGGAACCGGCCTCGGTGATACCTAAATGCTGCGGGTAAGGCACCTCCCTTGCTAAGAGGCGATGTGCCGCCACTGTCAGGGGAACAGAGGAAGCTTTAATGGAGATTACCAGCTGATTAAAACCAAGCTCTTCTACCATCCGCACGTGGTCCAAGGCAGATTCCACCAAGGCCTCAGCTGTAACAGCACCATATTTTTCGTGGAGACGTTTTTCTAAAGAACCGGCATTAACACCAATTCTTAAAACAGCATTTTTTGCTGCCGCTCGTTCTACCACTGCCTGCAGTCGTTTTTGTCCGCCTATATTGCCTGGATTAATTCTTAGTTTGGGCACACCTGCATCCAGGGCAGCCAATGCAAGGCGGTAATCAAAATGGATATCGGCAACCACCGGCAGCGGTGATAATTCAACAATTTGCGGTAAAACTGCAGCCGCCTCAGCGTTAGGTACAGCCACACGTACCAGTTCACAGCCTGCCTGGGCTAAAGCGTGAATTTGCTGCAGGGTTGCTCCCACATCAGCCGTATTAGTGTTAGTCATCGATTGAATCACAACCGGTGCTCCCCCACCCATGGTCAGGGTGCCTATCTGCACAGCCTTAGTCTTTTCCCTGGTTATCATGAGCGACTCCTCAATTAAAGATATTTAAACGAACCAGATCTTTATAGGCAATGACAATCATCAGCACAATTAAGAAGGCAAAGCCAATAAAATGAATAAAGGACTCTTTTTGTGGATCAACAGGACGGCCACGTAAACCTTCCAGAACCAGAAACATTAAGCGGCTGCCGTCTAAAGCCGGTATAGGTAAAAGATTTATGGTACCCAGATTAAGGCTGATGATAGCAGCAAGTGAGATTAAATTCATTAACCCGGTACGCGCCACTTGACCAACAAGACCAATAATGCCAACCGGTCCCATCACATCAGGCGCTACCCTGCCCAAAACCATCTGCAGTAGACTGAAGACCGTAAATTTGATGAACCAAACAGCATGCTCAACGCCCATGCGTAGAGAGGAGAGTAGGGCAAATTTACGCGTTTCTGCACCGATACCGATTCTTCCTTCACCGGTCTCAGCATCACGTTCCGGAGTTACAGTAACCGTAAAAGTTTTTCCGTTACGTTCATAGACTATTTCCAACTCCCGTTCAGGGTGGGCGTGTATTATCGCCACTACCTCATGCCAGTCAGTTACTTCCTCACCGGCTATAAACTTAAGGCGATCACCTTGTTGTAAGCCGACCTCTGCAGCTGCTCCTCCGGGAAGCAGTTCCCCAATCGTAGTGGAAGAATAGACGGGAACACCAAGAAAGGCAAAATAGATCAGGGAAAATAAGATGACTGCCAAAAGAAAATTCATCAGCGGTCCGGCCAAGATAACAAGAAAACGTTTCCAGACGGCTTGTTTCTGAAAACTGTTTTCCGCTTCAATTTCCTCCTGCTCATCACCCAGAAGGCGCACAAAACCGCCTAAGGGAAAAGCACGCAGCGAGTATGTGGTTTCTCCTATTTCTTTATGCAGTAGGCGGGGGCCAAAGCCAAGGGCAAACTCCATGACCCCAATTCCCACTCGCTTGGCGACCAGAAAGTGTCCCAGTTCATGAAAAAAAATCAATAAACCAAAAATAATAACAGAGGCGACTAATGTCAGCATTATTCCACCCTTTCCTTTTTACACAGTGAATCTACCATTGCCCGCGCTTCCCGGTCAACCGCAGCTAAAGTCTCGAAATCCGGCTCCATGATTACTTTATGTTTATTCATTACCGTTTCAATTATACGAGGGATTGCTAAAAAGCTGATAGCTCCCGCCAGAAAGAGCCGCACGGCCTCTTCATTAGCTGCATTCATCACCGCAGGAAGAGTACCGCCGGTTTTTCCTGCGGCGTAGGCAAATTCAAGACAGGGGAATTTTTCGGTATCAGGCGGCGCAAAGCGCAGCTGCTGCAGCTGTTCCCATGGTACACGCGGGGCACTGCCGGCTAAACGCCGTGGATATGTTAAGGCATACTGGATCGGCACACGCATATCCGGCATACCCATTTGTGCTAAAACTGCTCCGTCATGAAAAGCTACCAGAGAATGAATGATACTTTCGCGCTGCACAACCACTTTTATTCTATCGTATGGAACGGCAAAAAGCCAATGAGCTTCAATCACTTCTAGGCCTTTGTTCATTAAAGTAGCTGAATCAATAGTAATTTTAGCCCCCATGGACCAATTAGGGTGCTTAAGGGCTGCCTGTGGAGTAACGTTTTCCAGTTCAGCCAAGGAAAAGTCAAAGAAAGGCCCTCCGGAAGCAGTAAGGATCAATTCCTCAACGGCTCCGGCATCATGCCCCTGTAGGCATTGAAATATGGCCGAGTGCTCACTGTCAACGGGCAAAAGAGCTTTGTTAACAGCTGCCGCCAAAGGCATGACCAAATGACCGCCGGCCACTAAAGATTCTTTGTTGGCTAAAGCTACATTTTTCCCCGCGGACAGGGCAGCTAAAGTTGGCCGAAGTCCGGCGAAGCCAACCACAGCATTTAAAACAAGTTCATGCTGCTTGTCTGCTGCCAGTTCACAGACAGCCTCCGGACCGGCGCTTATCTCTACTGGTAAGTCACTGCAGGCGATTTTTAGTTCCGGATACATGCTTGGCTCTGCAATCACGATCTTTGCCGGTTTATATAGACGGGCCTGTTCAGCCAGCACTTTAACCTGGCGGTGGGCCGCTAAGCCGTGCAGACGAAAAAGATCAGGATAATCCTTAATAACCTTCAACGCCTGCTTACCAATAGAACCGGTTGAGCCCAAAATGCTTAATGTTTTCATCAAATCCCTCCCCTTACCGCCAGGCTAAGCAGAAAATAGCCTACCGGCACGGCAAACAGTAAACTGTCAAGCCGGTCTAAGACGCCACCATGCCCGGGCAAAAACCTACCGGAATCTTTTGTGTTCCCCCAGCGCTTTAATGCAGATTCGGCCAAATCACCACATTGACCTGCAAGGGAAATAACAGCGCCAAGCAGCAGTGCGGTTGGTCGACTCAGTTTAAGTAAGGGAGCAAAGCAGACAGACATCACAACTGCAGCAAATAACAAGCCGCCTACTGCCCCTTCCACCGACTTTTTGGGACTAACTGCAGGAAGCAGTTTATGTCGTCCCAGTGTCAATCCACAGGCATAGGCCCCGGTATCCGAGGCCCAAGTAGTTGCAATAATACTTAATAACAAGATAAACCCTTCGGCCTGAGCCCGCAGCCACAGGAAAAATGCCAATAAGGATGTAATATACAAAACACTCCAGATTAATAACATTAACTCCCTATAATCCTGGGGATAGGCCAAGACAGCAGCAATGTTAATCACAATAAAAAAGCAAATCAAGGCAAAAAAGTATCCTTGCGGATTGGTCAGATAGGCAGCTGTCAGGAGCAGAATGTTTCCTCCGTAACCTATGCTGGTAATAAGTCCACTGTTCACTGCTCCAATTGTATAAAATTCACGCAGTGCCAGACTACTGATTATCATAACTGCCAAAAAGAAAAAATAGCCGCCCTGCCAGATAAGCCAGACCACCAACGGTATACCAAGCAAGGCGCTGATAAGTCGCTGTCTAAACATAAAATCCCCCCTATAATCCACCAAAGCGCCGATCACGCCGGCCATAAGCTTCGACAGCAGCCTGTAAGTGCTCGCCGTTAAAGTCTGGCCAATAAACATCCACAAACCATAGTTCTGCATAGGCTAACTGCCAGAGCAAAAAATTACTCAACCGCACTTCACCACTGGGCCGAATCAGCAAGTCCGGGTCAGGCAGTTCGGCTGTATATAAATGCTGCTGCAGCGTCTGTTCAGTGATTTCTTCAACCTGCAGCTGCCCTTCAGCAACTGCTTGGGCTATCCGGCGCACAGCCTGCAGAATTTCGGCGCGGCCGCCATAATTCAAAGCAAAGTTTAAAACCATGCCCGTGTTGCCGGCAGTGCTGGCAATAGCCTCATCAACAGCCGCCAGTGTATATTCCGGCAGACCTTCACGGGAGCCGGACATCATCACACGCACATTTTTTGCCCTTAGCTCAGGTAAATCTGTACGTAAAAACTCACTGGGCAGACGCATTAAAAAATCAACTTCGGCTTGGGGGCGATTCCAATTTTCGGTTGAAAACGCGTAGACCGTGAGCACAGCAATCCCCAGCTTGTTGGCAGCCCGGATGGTACGCCGCAAAGCTACCATCCCGGCATGATGACCTGCCGTACGCGGCAGACCGCGTTTGGCAGCCCAGCGGCCGTTTCCGTCCATGATAATGGCTACATGCCGCGGTATTTTGCTGTTATTTTTTTCTTGTGGCAGTTTTTTGTTAAAAAATCTTTTTAGTGAAAAAGACAAACTATCCACCTCGAGTCGCATAGTAACAGACCCCCTCAGCTGAGGGGGTCAAAATCTTCTGCTGCTACAGTCAGCTCTAAGACTTTGTTCCGCTGCGTCAGACGCACTCTGACTACCCTTTCCCTACCCTGCTTGTGCTTTTGTGGCGGGGTAGTGTACTGTAGGGACGGGGTTAGCCCCCTACTCTCTAAAATGCGTACAGCCTCCTCAAGTGGGTAAGCGAGAACATCAGGGAAGTCTGCCCTGTTGCACATCTTAAACCTCCATGATTTCTTTTTCCTTATCGGCTAGTACCTGATCTGCCTCCCCAATCATTTTATCAGTGAGTTTTTGGATCTCGTCTTGCGCCTTATGCAGCTCGTCCTCTGTAATCTCATTTGCTTTTTCCATGCTTTTCAATTTATCATTGGCATCGCGGCGAATATTACGAATGGCAACTCGACCGTCTTCCGCTTTTTTTCTGCTGATTTTAACCAGCTCTTTTCTTCGTTCCTCAGTTAATTGTGGGATAGGCAGACGAATTATGGAACCGTCACTGTTGGGAGTGAGACCTAAATCAGATTTCAGCAGCGCACGTTCAATCTCTCCGATCACCTGTTTATCCCAGGGTTGAACTACCAAGAGACGCGGTTCGGGTACAGAAATGTTGGCGAGTTGGTTAATGGGTGTCGGTGCTCCGTAATAGTCCACCGTTATCTTGTCCAAGAGTGCAGGAGTGGCACGACCTGTTCTCAGCGTGGATAATTCCTTTTTTAGGGCCAACACAGCTTTTTTCATTCTGTCTTCAGCATCACGAAAAACTTCTTTCGTCATCCTTACTCCCCCTTTACAAATGTCCCAATTTTTTCACCCAGGAGTACTCTTTTAATATTGCCGCTTTTATTAAGACCAAAAACTATCAAAGGAATTTTGTTGTCCATACATAATGAGGCGGCGGTGGAGTCCATAACACCCAGACCCCTGTTTAACAGATCAATATAGGTCAGCTCGGTAAACTTCTTTGCTGTAGGATTTGTTAAGGGATCTGCATCATAAACAGCATCAACTTTGCCTTTGGCAAGTAAAATTACTTCTGCTTCAATTTCAGCTGCACGTAATGCTGCCGTCGTATCAGTTGAAAAATAGGGGTTACCGGTACCACCGGCAAAAATGACTACACGGTTCTTTTCCAAATGGCGAATCGCCCGCCGTCGAATATATGGTTCTGCAATCTGCTGCATTTCAATGGCAGTTTGCACACGAGTGTCTACACCACGTGCTTCCAGGGCATCCTGCAGCGCCAAAGCATTAAGCACAGTAGCCAGCATTCCCATGTAATCAGCAGTAGCACGATCCATACCCCGCTCACCTGCAGGGGCACCGCGCCAGATGTTTCCCCCACCAACAACTACAGCTACTTCGACACCCATTTTCCAAACTTCTTCGACTTGAGCAGCTATATCACGCAGCACATCTGAGTCGATACCGAAGCCGCGATCACCGGCTAAAGCCTCACCACTTAATTTCAGCACAATCCTTTTATAAACTGCTTTTCCCATAGAAGCCATATGACCTCCATTCATAATTTTCCACATCAAATTGTATTATCCTGTAAATATTCTGTAAAAAAAGAACACCGGAGTGCTCTTTTTATAGTTGTCATCAACTTTATGAGGACTTGGTCATCGCGGCGACTTCTTCTGCCAGGCTGCATTCTTTCTTGGCCAGGCCTTCGCCCATTTCAAAACGAGCGAAACGACGAATAGCTATGTTTTCACCGATCTGAGCTATTTTTTCTTTTAAGAGTTCAGTAATTGTTTTATCAGTATCACGAATATAGGGCTGCTCTAATAAGCAGTTTTCCGTGAAATATTTATTGATGCGGCCCTCTACAATTTTATCAATTACTTTGTCTGGTTTTCCTTCGTTTTTAGCTTGGATGCGGAGAATTTCACGTTCCTTCTCTAAAACTTCTTCCGGTACATCTTCACGTGACAAGTATTGGGGATTGGTTGCGGCGATCTGCATGGCAATATCTTTGACGAAAGCGCGAAACTCATCTGTCCTGGCCACAAAATCTGTCTCACAGTTTACTTCCAGGAGAACACCAATCCGTCCACCCATATGTATATAGGAATCGACCAAACCCTCAGCCGCAATGCGGCCGGCTTTTTTGGCAGCTGCCGCCAGGCCTTTTTCGCGCAAGTATTCTACGGCCTTGTCCAAATCACCACCGGTTTCAGTCAGCGCCTTCTTACAGTCCATCATACCGGCACCGGTTTTTTCACGTAATTCTTTGACAAGTGATGCAGGGATCATTTATAACCCTCCCATGTAGTTTATTTTAAACGGCCGGGCACACGCCCGGCCGTAAGTTGGACTTATTATTCTGCAGCGGGTGTGTCGTCTTCTGCTTCTTCATCCTGCTCTTCAACCACAATGTGATCTTGCCGGCCTTCCAGGCCTTCGAGGACTGCATCCGCTATACGTCCCGTTATTAATTTAACAGCACGGATTGCATCATCATTACCGGGGATAATATAGTCAATCTCATCCGGATCACAGTTAGTATCAACAATGGCAATGATGGGGATGCCGAGTTTACGGGCTTCCGCAACAGCAATTCTTTCTTTGCGCGGATCGACGACGAACAGGGCATCAGGAAGAGTATGCATATTGCGTACACCCGAAAGGAATTTATTCAGCTTGTCATATTCATGACGAAGTCGAATCACTTCCTTCTTGGGCAGGACGTCAAACACACCGTCTTCTTCCATTTGTTCCAGCTCAATAAGGCGGTTAATCCGTTTACGAATTGTTTTAAAGTTCGTTAACATACCACCCAGCCAGCGCTGATTAACATAAAACATACCGCAGCGTTCAGCTTCAAGCTGAATAGATTCCTGCGCCTGCTTTTTGGTTCCCACAAATATTATTTTACCACCGTCCCGCGCAAGGTCGCGGACAAAATGATATACGTTTTCCAGCATTCTTACGGTTTGCTGCAGGTCAATAATGTAAATACCGTTTCGTTCCGTAAAAATGTACTGCTTCATTTTGGGGTTCCAACGGCGCGTCTGATGTCCGAAATGAACACCGGCTTCCAATAATTGCTTCATGGATATTACGGCCATGCTCCTGCACCTCCTCTCTGTTTTACCTCCGCTTCCCTCACTTGTCCACAGCACTGTCCAAACAGCACAGCTGCAGACATCAGGAAACGTGTGTAATTAATACCGTTTTGTAGTATAACATAGTTTATCTGGTTTGGCAATGCAGTGCCCGAGATAATTTTCTTATTCTACCTGCAAACGCAGCTGCAGCGGAATCCTGCCGAAGATATAAACGGGAAAACTTTTCATATTAAACTCACCGCTCATCGTTTTTTTCATCTTTGTATAGACATTATCTCCAAATTGTTCAGCCAGTATTTGTGTATTGATACCATCTAAAATTTGTGCCGTAACATTTTCTACATGAGTACGCATTTTGCTGCGCAGCTGCAGCATTAATTCCTCAGGCAGTGAAAAAGCAAAGCCGGCAATTTCCAGACGTCCGGAAAACTGATGATTCATTTCAGCCTCTACTATCCGCGGAATTTCCGCCTTTGCTTCAGTAATAATCAGGGGAAGCTCCTGTTTGGCCTGGGAAATCACCTGCTGCTGAACGGCTCGGGCCATCGCTTCACTATCCAGCTGTATAGTCACACCTTGGGTCACAGCGTAAGAAAAAATCACAGCATTAATGAGCAGCAAAACGGCCAGACTGCAGCTTACACCATACCAAAAGGACTTTTTCTCCAGCTGCCAGCGCTCTCTTCTTTTGCCCATCTTTCACCTCTTCAGGCTTATTATTTTAAATTTGCCTGTAACAGTATAGTATAACTAATTATACTGTAAATTATGACCGGACGACTCCCTGCTGCAGGCTGCAGGGAGAGGTGAAAGAAATCTTTTAATTCTGCTTTCTTAGTCAATAAAAGACGCGCAGCTGTCAGCGTGCGCGTCTCCCATTACATGGCTACTGCATTCCTTTTTTCAATTTGTTCGAGCAAATAGGGATTTTTCACCTTAATGTAAGTACCCTTCATCCCCAGAGAGCGAGATTGTATAACGCCTGCACTTTCAAATTTACGCAGGGCATTTACAATCACGGAACGAGTTATACCAAGTTGATCGGCAATCTTACTGGCGACTAAAATTCCTTCATCACCGTCGAGTTCTGCAAAAATATTTTCTACCGCTTCCAGTTCCGAATAAGAAAGTGTACCGATGGCCATCTGGACCACAGCTTTATTGCGGGCTTCCTCTTCAATCTTATCGGCACGAATACGTAAGACCTCCATACCGATAACCGTGGCTCCATATTCAGCCAAGATTAAATCTTCTGACTTAAATTCTTTGTCTGACCGAACCAGTATAAGCGTACCCAGCCGCTTTCCGCCGCCAAGAATTGGCACAATGGTGGTGATTTTATCAGTAAACAGAGACACTGAATCATCCTGCTGCAAATTAACTTTGGCTTCATCATAACTAAGCACCATTGCATTGTAGTCAGCAGGGAGAGTGTCGTCCTCACTAAGCATTTCACCATCAAACTCATCAATTGTTGATATCCCTAGAATTTTCCCACTACGGTCAGCAATATAGACATTAGCTTCAACCACATCTTGTAATACATCGGCTACCTCTTTAAAATCTACGTGCTGACCTGCCGTTTTCTGAAGAATTTTATTAATGCGGCGGGATTTTTCTAGTAAGGCTTCAATTACCATCTTGATCATTCCTCTCTCTTTAAAATTACAAAATATACCTACTTAAATCCTTATTTTGTACAATTGGCTGAATTTTATCCATAATATATTGTGCTGTGATCATTACTTCCTGACCTGCAATCTCTGGCGCCGCAAAAGACAGGTCCTCCAGTACTTTTTCCAAAATCGTATGCAAACGCCTGGCGCCGATATTCTCCATCTCCTGATTGAGGACGCAGGCGGTTTTAGCTATCTCCTCAATGGCTTCTTCCGTAAAAGTTACTTTAACACCTTCTGTAGCTAACAATTCAGTATACTGCTTAAGCAAAGCGTTTGCCGGCTCTGTCAATATTCTATAAAAATCTTCCTGGGTTAAACTATCTAACTCCACACGAATTGGAAAGCGTCCCTGCAGCTCAGGAATCAGATCCGACGGTTTAGCAACATGAAATGCTCCTGCAGCTATAAATAATATGTAATCCGTTTTTACCGGACCGTATTTTGTCATCACCGTTGATCCTTCCACAATAGGCAGAATATCTCTCTGCACACCTTCGCGTGATACATCAGGCCCTCCTGCATAATCTTTGCCGGCAATCTTGTCAATTTCGTCAAGAAAAATAATCCCTGATTGTTCCGCCCTTTCGATAGCTTCTGCATAAACTTCTTCCATCTCAATTAACTTTTCTGCTTCTTCCTGCTGCAAAATTTTTCTGGCTTGTGCAACCGTTAGTTTACGTATCTTTTTCCGCTTGGGCAAAAACTGACCCATAATGTCCTGGAAATTTATACCCATATCTTCCATGCCGGAGCCGGGAATAATCTCCATCATCGGCGGATTAGCGTCTACTTCCATTTCTATAATTTCTTGTTCTAATTCGCCGGCCCGGAGGCGCTGCGCCAACAGTCTTCTTTTCTCACCAATTTCCTGCTGCTTCAGCTGGACGGACTGTTCAGCATCATCATTATCTTCCTGGTCGTCTGCACCGGAGAAAAGTAAAGCTAAAGGGTTCTGCGGTTTCTTTTCTTTCTGCGGTTGTGGGTCCAGCAGTGCCAACAAACGTTTTTCCGCCAGCTGCTGCGCCTTCGTTTCCACGGCGGCAAGTTTTTCCGCCCGTACGATCCGGACTGATGTCTCGACTAAATCGCGGACAATAGTTTCCACATCGCGTCCCACATAACCGACTTCCGTAAATTTTGTTGCTTCGACTTTGACAAAAGGTGCATTTACTAATTTGGCCAAACGGCGGGCTATTTCTGTTTTCCCCACACCTGTGGGACCGATCATAATAATGTTTTTCGGATAGACCTCCTCGCGAAAATCATCAGCCAGCAGCTTACGACGATAGCGGTTGCGCAAAGCAACAGCAACACATTTTTTTGCATCTTTTTGTCCTACAATATATTTATCCAGTTCGGCCACGACTTGCCTGGGGGTTAACTCTTCTTTACTTGACTGCTTTCCTATTGCCAATTACAGTACCTCCAGCACAATTCTATCATTGGTATAAACACAGATTTCTGCCGTGATTTCCAGGGCACGCCTGGCGATTTCTCCGGCATCCAGGTCAGTGTAACGGCTTAGCGCCCGAGCCGCAGCTAAAGCGTAAGGGCCACCTGAACCGATAGCTGTCACACCGTCATCAGGCTCAATAATCTCTCCGCTGCCCGATATTACCAGCAGCCCTGTCACATCAGCGACAACGAGCAGAGCTTCCAAACGGCGCATCACACGATCTGTTCGCCAATCCTTGGCTAACTCAATGGCAGCACGCCGTAAATTGCCCTGGTATTTTTCCAACTGCTCTTCATATCTTTCAAAAAGTGTAAAAGCATCAGCCACAGAACCGGCAAACCCTGCCAGTACTTTTCCTTGATAGATACGGCGTACTTTAACAGCTTTATTTTTCATTATTGTCTGCTCAGCAAAAGTTACCTGGCCATCACCGGCCAGAGCACAGCGGCCATCTTTTAAAACGGCTACTATTGTTGTTCCCTGAAACATAATTTACTCCTTACGCCCGAGGATGGGCATCATGATAAACCTCTTTTAAACGCTCACGGGTAAGGTGCGTATAAATTTGCGTGGTGGAAAGATTAATATGCCCCAATAATTCCTGGACTGCACGCAGGTCGGCACCGGCATTCAGTAAATGCGTGGCAAATGTGTGCCGTATACTGTGGGGACTAATACCATGTGACAAACCGGCCTGACGGACATATTTTTCCACAAGCCGTCTCACTCCCCTGTCAGAAAGCCGTGTACCATACTTATTGAGCCAGAGAGCTTTTTCCAACTCCCCTGCACTGTTTTTTCGCAGCAGCAGCGGTCTGGCGTTCTGCAGATAGCGCTGCACCGCATTACAGGCAAAGCGTCCCAGCGGTACCATTCTTTCCCGCGCACCTTTGCCCTTAACAATAAATTGACCCAGGTGCAGATCTAGGTCTTGAACATTAAGCGCAACCAATTCACTAACGCGCACACCTGAGGCATACAATACTTCTAAAATAGCCGCGTCTCTCTGCCCCGCCGGAGTTTGCACATCAGGGGCGTCGAGCAGACGCAGCATTTCTTCGGGATAAAGAAAAATGGGTAACTTTTTTCCCACTCGGGGAGTAGAAACATTATGCCAAGTTTTGTCCTCTAATAATTCCTCCCTATTCAAATATCGTAGAAAAGAACGAATTGCGGATAGTTTGCGGGCGATAGAACGACGATCATAACCCTTTTCCTGCAGCAAAGCTAAATAATGCCGCAGGGTTAAATAATCTATCGCCGTCAGATTTATAGTTTCCTTTTCTAAAAAGGCGGTAAACTGCACTAAATCTTCACCGTAATTACGCAGAGTGTGGTAAGAAGCGTTTTTTTCTACTTGTAGATAGGATAAAAAACCGTCCAGCCACTGTATCATTCGACGGTAATCTCCTTTTTCAAAATATTTTAACATAATGGCAGTACTATTGGCAAGTGAGTAAATGATGAAAGCTTGAAATTTTTGGCTGTGTAAGAATTAGTTAAGCATCCGGCTCCGCCATTGTTCCAGCTCACTTAAAGCACGCTCTGCCAGCGCCAGTTTCCTTTGTTTCTTTGGTATACGCTGGGCAAGGGGCGGCAGCAGGCCGAAATTTACATTCATCGGTTGGAAATTATCAGGATCTGCGTTGGTGATATAGTGTACCAGTGCTCCGTGTGCAGTAACAGGCGGCCAAGTCACTGGTTCTCTGCCAGCTGCCAGACGCGCAGCATTCAAGCCGGCAATTAGCCCCATAGCTGCAGACTCCACATATCCTTCTACCCCCGTCATCTGCCCGGTAAAGAAGAGTCGCGGATTGCCAACAAATTGTAAAGTCGTTTTTAATGCACGGGGAGAATTGATATAGGTGTTGCGATGCATAACACCATAGCGGACAAATTCTGCCTGTTCCAGCCCGGGAATCATGCGAAAAACTCTTTTTTGTTCCGGCCAGCGCAACCGGGTTTGAAAACCTACTATATTATACAGAGAGGCCACAGCATTATCCTGCCGCAGCTGCACCACGGCATAAGGCTGTTTACCGGTACGGGGATCTCTTAACCCTACCGGTTTCATAGGACCATATAATAAAGTTTCAAAACCCCGGGCTGCCATGACTTCAACTGGCATACAACCTTCAAAATATTTTTCTGCTTCAACGCCTTCATGACCTGCAAACACTTCTGCCGAAATCAGGGCTTCATAAAACTCTTTATATTCCTCTTCCGTCAGCGGGCAGTTTAGATAATCGGCACTACCCTTACCATAACGCGAAGCTTTAAAAACTACCTCCCGGTTAATAGAATCAGCCGTAAGAATCGGTGCTGCGGCATCATAAAAATATAGCGATGACTGCCCGGTTAGCTCACTTATTTTTTGGGCTAAAACTTCAGAAGTCAGCGGGCCGGTAGCCAGGATCACCGGTCCTGCTGTCGTATCAGGGATTTCCGTGACTTCTTGGATACGGAAGGTGATGCGGGGGTGTTTCATGATTGCTTCCGTTACGCCCCGCGCAAAAGCCTCACGATCAACGGCTAAAGCGCCGCCGGCCGGGACAGCATGCTGATCGGCCTGCGCCATAATCAGTGAATGCTGTCGACGCATTTCTTCTTTTAATAAACCCACTGCATTTTCTAAAGAAGCACCGCGAAAGGAATTGCTGCAGACTAATTCGGCCAGCTGTTCAGTATGATGGGCAGGTGTCATCTTCCGGGGACGCATCTCCAGGAGTAATACCTCACAACCACTTTGGGCGGCCTGCCAGGCTGCTTCCGCTCCCGCCAAGCCTCCACCGACAATAGTTACTTTAGCCATGCGTACCGCTCCTAATCTTTTCATTGCTGGTTAATGTCTGTTTTTTCTTTGCCGCCGCACCGCTTATAATGAAGCCGCACTCTTTATTGGCGCACTGCAGCTTTTTACCTTTAAGTACCGTTAGGTAACCACATTGAGGGCATTTTTCTTTTTGTGGTAAATTCCAGCTGGTAAATTCACATTCGGGATAACCACTGCAGCCATAAAACACTCGTCCCCGTTTTGTTTTTCTTTCTACCAACATTTTGCCGCATTCAGGACAGGGAATACCCAGCTCATTGACTATTGCCTTGGCAAAACGGCATTCGGGAAAACCGGGACAGGCTAAAAATTTACCATAACGCCCCATCTTATAAACTAAATTTCGTCCACAGTTAGGACAGGTTTCCTCACTTTCCTCAGGTTTTATTTCAACTTTTTCCATATGCTCTTCCGCTGCCTTGAGACGTTTGGCAAAACTATTGTAAAAAGCGCTGATCACATCAACCCAGTATTCTTTACCTTCTGCAATTTGATCCAGTTTTTCTTCCAATTGAGCAGTAAAATCCACGTCTATAATATCGGGGAAGAATTCCAACAGCTGCTCCAGCACAATACGGCCAAGTTCAGTAGCATAAAAGACCTTCTTTTCACGAATGATGTAACCCCGCGCCTGTAAAGTGCTGATGATGGGGGCATAAGTACTGGGACGCCCCACGCCTTTTTCCTCCAAAGTCTTTACCAGCATCGCTTCACTAAAGCGCGGCGGTGGCTGTGTAAAATGCTGTTCCGGTTTAAACTGCAGCAGTTTTAATTTTTGTCCGGGCACTAATTCGGGCAGCAGGGAGCTCTCTTCCTTTTCTTCATCATCCCGACTTTCAGTATATAGTTTCATAAAACCACCAAATTTTATTTGTGACCCGGTTGCCCTGAATTCATACATACTGATATTTATTTTAGCCGTCACGGTATCATAAACGGCCGGACTCATTTGACTGGCTACAAAACGCTCCCAGATTAGCTTATATAAACGATATTGATCACGGGTTAAAAACTCTTTCACCTGCGCCGGTGTATATCCTACAGAGGTAGGACGAATAGCTTCATGTGCCTCCTGCGCACCCTTTTTGGCCGCATATACCTGTGGTTTTTCAGGCAGATACTGCTTACCAAAAGTATCGCCGATATAAGCGCGCACTGCCGTTAATGCTTCCTGCGAGACCCGGGTAGCATCTGTGCGGATATAGGTAACTAAGCCGACAACACCTGCCTTGCCGATATTTAATCCTTCGTACAGCTGCTGCGCAACAGACATGGTTTTACGCGTTGTAAATCCCAGTTTGCGGGAAGCCTCCTGCTGCAGACTACTGGTCGTAAAAGGCGGTGCCGGTCGTCTTTTCCGTTCTCTTTTCTGTACATCGGTGACAATAAAATCATGACCCTGCAGGTCTGCCAGAATGCGCTCTACTTCTTCCTGCGCTGCAGGGACATGCTTTTTACCCTGCCGACCATAGTAATTGGCAGTGAAGACAGCTTCCTCTGCCTGCAGCAGCGCTGCCAATGTCCAGTACTCTTCCGGCTGGAAGCGGGCAATTTCATCCTCCCTTTCCACGATTAAGCGCAAAGCTACCGATTGCACACGACCGGCAGACAAACCTTTTTTGACTTTTTTCCATAATAACGGTGATATTTTATAACCGACTATCCGGTCTAAAACACGGCGCGCCTGCTGGGCATCCACACGATCCTGGTCAATTAATCGTGGTTTTTTAAAAGCTTCTTTGACTGCCTTCTTAGTAATTTCGTGAAATTCTACCCGACAGGGTGTATTCTGCTGCAGCTCAAGAGCACGTGCTAAATGCCAGCAGATTGCTTCCCCTTCACGATCAGGGTCAGCTGCTAAAAAAACTTTTTTAGCAGCTTTACTGGCACTTTTCAACTCTTTTAAAACTTTTCCTTTGCCCCTGATAGTAATATACTTGGGCGAAAAATTGTTTTCTATATCAATACCAAACTGGCTTTTAGGCAAATCAATCACATGACCTAAGGAAGCCATAACTTTGTATCTGGAGCCCAAATACCTTTTAATTGCTTTTGCTTTCGTCGGTGATTCCACAACCACCAAATAATCTGACATATGGCACCCCCAAAGAATCCTCAACTTTTCTATTACTAGATATACTAAACTTACTATCCCTATACACGTAAATAAAAGTTTCCTGATAATTTCTGCACAAATCCTGCCAACTCTAACTCTACCAGCAGTCCTGACAAATCTGCTGCCGTTAAACCGGTTGCCTGCAGCAGCTTGTCAAAATGTGTAGGTTCATACTCCAATGCTGTCAGCACCAGCTTTTGGGCTGCCGTTAATTCTACAGCAGCTGCTGCTTCCGGCAGCCGCTGCCCCAGAAAACCAAGTATATCAGCAGCACTTTCGGCCAATGCCGCTCCTTCTTTAAGCAGACGGTGGCAGCCACGGCTGGTAGGACTATGAATGCTTCCCGGCACGGCAAAAACTTCACGTCCCTGCTCCAAAGCACAGTCAGCAGTAATTAAGGCACCACTTTTTTCTGCTGCCTCCACTACAACAACTGCCAGGGATAAACCGCTGATGATCCGGTTGCGCATGGGAAAGTGGGCCGGTTTAGGCTGTGAACCGGGGGGAAATTCGCTAATAACAACACCGTTTTCTACAATTTTCTCTCTCAAAGCGCGGTTTTCCGGTGGATAGCAAATATCCAGACCGCTGCCCAAAACAGCAGCCGTTGTCCCCTGGACGCGTAAAGCTCCCTGATGAGCGTGACTGTCAATGCCACGGGCCATGCCGCTGACTACAACAATACCGGCAGCGGCCAGTTCAGCGGCGAACTTTTCTGCTGACGCCCGCCCGTATGCCGTAGCTTTCCGCGAACCGACAATGGCAGCACAGGTCTGTGAGAGGCAGCCAATATTACCGCGATAATATAAAAGCGCAGGTGGATCATATATTTCACGCAGCAGAGGAGGATAATTCTCATCTGCCAGGGTAACAACACTAAGACCAAGCTCCTGACAGCGCCGCCATTCTGTTAGGGGATCAATCTGTTCACGCTCCCGTAAAAAAGCGGCGCAGACCTTCAGCGGCAGGCCAAGCTGTTCAAGCTTTTTTGGTTCTACCGTGAAAGCTTCTTGCGCACTGCCGCAGGCAGTTATCAGCTGGCTGATACGACGTGCTCCCAGCACTGAGACACGATTCAGGGCCAACCAAAATGGTAAATCACTCATCACCTTACCCCTTCCGGCACTCTGCCTAAGATTCTACGCAGCCTGATGGATTCCTGCACATTTCCATTTTTATGCACAATAGATTTTGTCCGGTCCTTTGACACAGTTAAGCCGGACATCGTCCGGCTTTAACAAGGCTGCTCAACTTCTGGAGATCCTAAGATGACGAACTTAATGTGGATCTCCCCATATTAAGCTGGAAAAAGGCATCTAATTAGTTAAAACAACAGTACTGTTTATGCCTGGTTTTTCAACATTATAGCATATGCGCACTGCCCGAACAAGTGTTCCGTTTTGCTTAATATTTTCCGTTAATAAATTTACCGGCTGTTTCCACAGAGCTGCAAGCTCTTTTTTTCCTATTTTGCCGGATAAACGCCTTCTTATGCCTGTAGTATTTCTCTAAGTAAGTAAAATTTTGTCGTGGATAGGAAAACACAACTTGACCACACTAAAGATAAAGATACTTAAAGGAAGGTGATAGCGATGGTAGCCAGAAACAGAAAGCGCCTTGTTCCGGAAGCAGAAAAGGCGCTTGATAAATTTAAAATGGAAATTGCCGCTGAATTGGGCTTAGTCGACGGCAGCACCAACTCCTGGGAATCTGCTTTAGAGCAGTACAAACATGAAATCGCCAGTGAATTAGGGATAGATACATATGTCAGACAAAAGGGTTGGCAGCGTGTTCCGTCTGCAGTTTGCGGCGCTGTTGGTGGACGCATCGGCGGCAAAATCGGCGGTAATATGGTCAAAAGAATGATCGAAATGGCAGAAAAAAACTTAGCCGGCAAACATTAAACTACATTTTGGCAATAATAGTCTCTGCCATTTCCATGCCTTTTGCTGAGCCGCCTAAATCGTAGGTTACGGCTCTGCCTTCTGTTAGCACTGCGACCAAAGCATTTTCAATACGTTGGGCAGCAGCCTGCTCACCTAAATGACGCAGCATCATGACAGCTGATAAAATCAGGGCAGTTGGATTTGCTTTGTCTTGCCCGGCATATTTGGGGGCACTGCCATGAACAGGTTCGAAAACAGCCGCCTCCTCACCAATGTTGGCACCGGGAGCTACCCCCAGCCCACCAACCAGACCGGCACACAAATCAGACATAATATCGCCATAAAGATTGGGAGCTACAATCACATCATAGTTTTCCGGCTTTTGTACCAGCTGTAAACACATATTGTCAATAATCCGGTCTTCAAATTCGATCTCCGGGTACTCCTGGGCAATCTCTCTGGCTACAGATAAAAATAATCCATCTGTACATTTCATAATATTTGCCTTATGTACCGCTGTCACTTTACGGCGGTTATTTTTTTGCGCATAGTTAAAAGCAAAACGGCAGATACGCTCGCTGGCTTTACGCGTGATTATTTTTATGCTTTCTGCAGCATCCTCACCAACCATATGTTCTACACCCGCATACAAGCCCTCGGTATTCTCACGCACTATCACCACATCTACCTGCTGATAACGTGTTTTTATACCAGGATATGTACGGGCCGGGCGTATATTGGCATATAAATCAAGCTGCTTACGCAGCGCTACATTTATGCTGCGAAAACCGGTACCAATTGGTGTGGTAACCGGACCTTTCAGGGCAACTTTATTTTTCCGTATTGAAGCTATAACCTCTTCCGGCAGAGGGGTGCCGACAGCGGCCATGGCTTGTTCTCCTACCACATGTTCCTCCCAGTTGATCGGCACACCGGCAGCTGCGATTACTTTTTTGGCTGCTGCTGTAATCTCGGGACCAATCCCATCTCCCGGCAAAAGCGTAATTGTATACATTTGCTGCTCCTCCTTTTGCTCAAAGCATGTCCATGTTTGCTTCTTATTATAACAGTGACCCGATGTGCTGTAAATGGTGCCTAAACCCGATGACAGGCAGCACGCTGTCCACCCGGAAATTCTTTCATCCCGGGGGGAATACGGCGGCATTTAGAATCTGCAGCCGGACAGCGCGGATGAAAACGGCATCCTGCAGGACGCAGGGTAGGATCAAGCGGTTCGCCATAAATATTAATCGCTGACAATCTCCTCTGAACAGGGTCAGGCTGCAGATAGGAAGCCAAAAGCATTTTGGTATAGTAGTGCCGTGGCCGGGAAAAAACTGCCGCCACCTCACCTTGTTCCACTATTTTACCGGCATACATGACAGCAACCTGTTTACACAACTGTCTGACAACAGCCAAATCATGGGAGATTAATAGGTAGGTAAGCTGATGCTGGGCCTTTAACTCTTGTAAAAGAGCCAGCAGTTGTGTTCCCGCCGTCACATCCAAGGAGGAAACAGGTTCATCTAAGATTAATACTTGCGGCTTTAAAATTAGGGCTCTGGCTAAAGCTACCCGCTGCCTTTGTCCTCCACTTAACTGGTGGGGGTAACGTGAAAACAACGCAGGCTCAAGCCCGACTTTCTGCAGCAGTTCGGCAGCAATTTGCTGACGTTCGGCCGGCTTTCCTATCTGTTGGATATATAAACCTTCAGCAGCTAAGGCTAAAACTTTCATCCTGGGATTAAGAGCAGCTGAACTATCCTGAAAAACCAGCTGAATCTCTTTGTTTGTCCTTCCTGTTATGTCCTGACCGCGAAAAAGAATGCGACCGCGCTGTGGGCACAGCAGCCCGGCAATACATTTTCCTAAAGTACTTTTTCCTGAGCCTGATTCACCTACCAGGCCCAAGGCATCACCCTGCGCCAAAGACAATGATACACCATCAACAGCCGCCACTGATAAATCATTCTCAGGGTAACTGTAAGCAACATTGCTAACGGCTAATTTGCAAACGTTCATGATAATCCTCTATACCTCTAGACCAATGGATAATGGCAGCAGACCTTACGCCCCGGCGTCATAATCTTTAAGCGGGGTTCTTCTGTCAGGCATTTTTGCCGGCGGTACTGACAGCGGTTTGCAAAAACACAACCTTCTTCACCTGCTGCTGCCGCCGCGGTTCCCGGCGGCAGAGTATGCAGCATATTGCGGTCCAGACGGGGCTGGGATGCTAATAACAGCTGCGTATAGGGGTGTAAGGGCTGACGGAATAGTTCGTATACAGAAGCATCCTCCACAATCACACCCCCGCACATCACTAAAACCCGCGCCGCCATTTGTGCGATGACACCTAAATCATGAGAGATAAGAACTAAGGCCGCCCGCTGCTCTTCCACGTAGCTGTATAACAGTTTAAGGATTTGCGCCTGCACCGTTACATCCAGAGCAGTAGTAGGTTCATCAGCAATTAAAACCTTAGGCCGGCAGCAGATAGCCGCTGCCAGCATTACACGCTGCTTAAGACCGCCGCTTAATTGATGCGGGTACTGCCTGACTCTTTTTGCCGCGGGTAAAATGCCCAGGGCTGAAAATATTCTTTCTGCTTCCTGTTTTGCTTTTTTTTCTGAATAGTTGAGGTGATAACAAAGAGCTTCCCATACTGCCCTACCGACAGGATATAAGGGATTTAAGCTGCCCGCCGGATCCTGTAAGACTAAACCGATTTCCCGGCCGCGTATTTTTTGCCACTGTTCGCGTTTGGTAAAATTAAAAGTTTGCTGCAGAAAAATCATCTTGCCCGCAGCTACCGCTTCAGGCGGCAGTAAACCGGTCAGCGCCAGGGCGGTCATACTTTTGCCGCTGCCAGATTCACCAACAATCCCCAGCACTTCCCCTGCGGCTGCGGAAAAGAAACTTCCCCTGACCACCCATGTTATTTTCCCCTGTCCCGGGAAACCAACTTTCAGCTCTCTAATTTCCAGCACTTTTGTTCCTCCAGCTGCTGCCGTCTATACCTAAGGCCTGACGCAATCCCTCAGCGATTAAATGAAATCCCAGGACGGTGAGAAAAATAAACAATCCGGGGAAAAACGCGTACCACCAGGCGTAACGCAAATATAATTGTGCATCCCGCAGCATATTCCCCCAGGTAGGCATCGGCAGCTGTACACCCAGTCCCAGATAACTTAACCCGGCTTCCGTCATTACTGCAGCCGGGACACAGAGCGTAGCTGCAACCAACACCGGACCAACTGCATTAGGTAAAAGATGCTGCCAGATAATCCGCCTGTCCTTAGCGCCTAACAGACGCGCTGCAGCCACAAAATCACTCTGCCGCAGACGCAGCACTTCTCCCCGCACCAAGCGGGCTACATTTGGCCAGCCGGTACAGCCGATAACCAAAATTACCAACCACAGGGCAGGTTCAAAAACTGCTACCAGTGTCAGCACTAAAAGCAGAGTAGGAAATACTAAAACAACATCAGCTGTACGCATAATCACTATCTCTGCGATCCCTCCATAAAAACCTGCCAGTAAACCCAGCAGTGTGCCAATGCCAACTGAAAGCAAAGCAGCCAACAGGCCAACGGTCAAAGAAACTCGACCGCCATAGAGAACACGACTAAAAATATCCCGCCCTAAACGGTCTGTACCAAAAAAGTGCTCTCGGCTGGGAGGCCGCAGCCAGTTATCAACATTTGTGCTGAAAGGATTATGAACCGTAAGCAGAGGCGCCAGGATAGCCAGCAGTACAAGAAGTGTAATTAGAGTTAAACCAAAAAATAAAGGAGAATTGCTTAACTGCCGCATCTTTTAGCCTCCCCTCACCCTTATTCTCGGGTCAATCAGCAGATACAGCACATCAGCCAAAAAATTAGCCAGGGCCACCAACGAAGCTGTGTATAAATTAATCGTCATAATAACCGGATAGTCACGCGCCATCGTCGCTGAAATAATCCAACGTCCAATCCCGGGCCAGCCAAACACATGTTCCGCTACCATGGCACCTGTAAAAAGCCGGGGTAGGGAGAGGGCGGCTATAGTAATTATAGGTATGGCGGCATTAGGTAAAACATGCCGATAAAGTATTTCTTTTTCCGGCAGTCCGCGTGCCCTGGCGGCACGAACATAATCCTGCTCTAAAACTTCTATAACAGCACTGCGTACGTAACGTACATAGTGAGCAAAACTGCCGACAACCATGACAGACAAGGGCAAAACCATATGCCGGAGAATATCTGCCAAGCTGCCGTCACCGGGTGTTCTCATGCCTACTGCCGGCAAAAGAGGTAAGCGATAAGCAAAAATAATTATCAACACAATAGCAAACCAGAAATTGGGCACAGAAATTCCAACCAGAGCAAGGGAACAAACGAAACGATCGATCCAGGAATTTTTTCGTGTAGCTGTATAGATACCTACCACAACAGCCAGCAGCAGCGCCAGGCAGAAAGCAGTAACCGTTAAAAGCAGGGTAGATGGCAGCAGTTCCGCGATCAGCTCCACTATAGGTCTGTTATACAGTAAAGATTCGCCAAAATCACCCCGCAGGACACGGCTCAACCAGCCAATATACTGAGCGAACAGCGGTTTGTCTAACTGCCTTAACTGCAGCCAGCGTTCTACTGCTGTCGGATCGAGACGCAATTCCGGATTAGCCTGGAGAGGGTGACCCGGTGCTGTATGCATGGCTAAAAAAGTAACTACAGAGACACCAAACAGAACAATGATAGTTTGCGCAAGGCGGCGGAATAAAGAGAGAATCATGGTGTTTCCTCCTGAGCGTCCAAAGTCCATTCATGAACATTAAAGAAAATCGCCTCAGGATGGGGTGTAAAATTTTTCAACCTGGCAGTAGCGGCATGGACTGCCTGACGGGCATATAACCAGACTGCCGGAATATCCGCGATAATCAGCTCTTCCGCCTCCCGATACAATTTTGCCCGTTTACTGCGCTCACTGGTAGTAACAGCTTGTGTTAACAGTTGATCTACTTGTTTATTATGATAAGCTAAACTATTACCCGGACTTTGTGAATGCCAGTGGAACGATAAATCGGGATCAGCTTCTACACCACGACCTAAAATAGCTAAATCGTAATCCCCATTATTGAGGGCAGCTAAAAAGGCTTCCCATTCCAAGAGCTTTATCTCTATCTCCAAACCAATGGCGGCAGCTTTTTCTTTGAGCATCAGCGCCACATTTTCACGTACCGTATTACCCACATTATAGATCAGCGTCAGTTTTAAATCAGTGCCGCCGGCTTCAACCAATAAACGGCGCGCAGCTGCCAAATCCACTTTATAGTTGTTGTCTTTTTGCTGATAAGCAAAATGCAGCGGCAGTAAGGGACCATAAAGCGGTTCGCCATAACCTAACAGAATATTGTTCACAATTTCTTCCCTGTCAATGAGCATTGCCAGAACCTGCCTCACTTCCTTCTTGGCCAAGGCTGAATCTTTTTTCTGTGAGTTGATAACTAAATAATCATAAACTAAACGGGGATTGGTATGAACGGTAATGTCCGGGTTTTGCTCCAGTGTCTTAATATCCTCCAGTTTTACTGCTGTCGGAATAAGATCTAATTTGCCGGCCAGCAGTTCAATTAACTGTGCTTCCTGATTAGGGATAAAGCGATAGTAAATATTCTCTATTGCCGGTTTACCTAAGAAGTAATGCGGATTGGCGCGGACATGAAGATACTCAGCACGCTGCCAGTCTACCAACAAATAAGGACCCGCACTAACTGATAGCTCTTGTGAGTAAGGATGTGCCTCCAGCTCGGCAACCGGTACGTCCTCCAGCAGATGTGCAGGTAAAGGAGCAAAGGTAAGCATGGATAAAAAGGGAGCGTAAGGCTCTTTTAGACGTATCTGCAGTGTTTTTTCATCAATAATCTGTACACCTGGCAACTCCCCTTCTGCCAGCGGTGAACGATGCTCCTGCTTGTACCCTTCGGCGCCGAGAATATAGCGCAGAGGTAAAAAGAGCCAACCTGTATAATCAGGATGACAAATCACTTGCAGAGTAAAAGCTACATCTGCCGCTGTGATCGGTCTTCCATCTGACCAATAAGCGTCTTCATGCAGGGTAAAGGTGTAAGTCAGATTATCTTCCCCCACCTGCCAGGAAGTAAAAAGTCGGGGCTGAGGTGTCAAAGTGACCGGGTCTGTAACTAGTAATTGTGGATGCAGTAAACCTGCTGCTTCAGCAGCAGCGCTGTCTCGCAAAAAGAGGGGATTCAAAGTTAAAGGGCTGGTCAGGGCGGCCACATGCAGTGCCTGCTCATCAGCAGCAGTTCCCGACTGACAACCTGTACTAAAAATAGTGAGCAGCAAAATAAAAACCGCTAATATTCGCCGCATGAAATCACCTCCTGGTAAAGCAAAGCTTGTCAACATCTATATGGTCAATATATGTCTCAGCAGCAATAAAAAGAACAGAGACTCATAATTGAGTCTCTGTTCTTTGCGGACACTTGTTTTAAACTATTACTTTGGCAGTTTCCCTGGTCTCCACGACCTCGACTAAAATCTTTTCGATGCGCAAATTGCCTAACTCTAATACTTTAAAAATAAGATTATTATATTCTAAAGTATCATTAACATTGGGTAAACCGTTAAACATCTCAATCAGCCAACCACTGATGGTACTGTATTCAGAATCTAAAGCTTCTTCATCTATATCCAGATAATCGGCAAAATCCCTGATACTAACGTCACCGTTTACTTCGTATAAATTTTCTCCTACTTCTATAAAATCGTTTTCTATTTCGTCAAACTCATCCCAAATCTCTCCTACCAGTTCTTCCAGGATTTCCTCAATGGTAATGCAGCCCATGGTACCGCCATATTCGTCAGTAACAATAGCCATTTGCGATTTACCATTATTTAATAAACTAAAAGCCTCAGGCAGGATCATTGTTTTATGCACAAAGACCGGCTCACTTAAAACTGCTCTCAGCTCTTCCTTATCAACCTGCTTCTTTTCAGCCAAAACCCTCAAAAAGTGGTTTACGTAGAGGATACCGATGATATTATCTATTGAGTCCTCGTAGACAGGAATACGTGAATATGGTGAGTCTAAAACAGTATCGATGATTGTCTCCATATCATCAGTGATATCGATGGTAACCAGATCTGTTCTGGGTGTCAGGATATCTGAAACATGAATATCTGAGATTTCCAAAGCAGATTGTAATAAGTCTGAGGCCTCTTCGTCGATAATCCCTTCATCTTCAACGCTTTCAATAATCATAACAATCTCTTCTTCTGTAAAATGCGGTTCTTCTTCACTTTTTTCCCATAGTTGATCAAATATCTTTACAATATAAAGCACAACTTTCATGACCGGCTGCAGGAGAAACATTAACACCTTCAGCGGATAGGCTGAGAATAAGACGTATTGATCAGAAATTTTTTTTGCTATCGTTTTGGGCGTAATTTCCCCAAAAATTAAAATGATTATTGTCATGAGAAAAGTGGAAATTATAGTTCCCTTTTCTCCAAAAAGGTCAATAATGATCACGGCAGCAATGGCTGAAGCAGCAATGTTGACTAAATTGTTGCCGATAAGGATGGCAGAAAGCGCCTCGTTAAAATTATCAGCTATCTCTAAGGCTAACTTAGCGTGCTTATTACCGGCTTCGCTTTTACTTTTCAGCCTAAGCTTATTGGCTGAGGCAAATGCTATTTCAGATGCTGAGAAAAAAGCTGACAGGATTATGCAAACTAAGATACCTAGAAATGATTCGGTACTCAAGTTACAAAACAACTCCTTCCAGAATATCGTTCTCATCCCAGATTTCGCCGACCAGTTCTTCTAAAATATCCTCCATTGTGGCAATGCCGATTACTTGATCATTATTGTCTTTCACAATCGACATGTGATTTTTTTCATTGCTCATCTTTCTCAGCAAATCATCAATGGGGATATCGATGTTGACGAAACTAGGTGTGAGAAGCAAACTCTGTAGAGTTGTGAACTCTTTTCGAATATAAGTTTTGAGAAATTTTTTAGTTTGCAGTATACCGATAATATTGTCTTTGCTTTCCCTATAAACAGGCAGTCGAGAAAATTTTGTCTCTTTGACAAATTTTAAGATATCCTCTGTTGAGGAGGCAATGTCGACTGCTTCAACTGCTGCCAGCGGCGTATAAATGTCTCCTACTTTTTTTATGCCAAAATCTAAAGCTGAATCTACCAGCTCCTGTTTGTTTTTATCTAAGACCCCTTCCTCATGCACACTTTTCATTATTTCATAAAATTCTTCCTCATTGATATCTGCATTTTCAGCCACATTAAATAATTTGGCAGCAAAATCAGCAATTGCTGTGAAGAAATTACTTATGGGCGTAAAGGTCTTAACCAGGAAAGACAGAGAACCTGCTATGCCTAATGCATAATTCAGATTAGATTTGGCGAAACTCTTAGGGAGCATTTCACTAAACAGAAAAACGATGATAGTTGAAATAACAGTTGCATATTTGACTGAAGCCGTTCCCCAGCTTTGCGTAGCAATCAGCGTCACTAAAGAGGCGAATCCAATATGAGTAATGTTGTTGCCAATTAAAAGCGTCGTGATTGCTTTATCAAAATTTTCATTTACATCCAAAGCCTTAATTGCCCGTTTATCACCCTTACTTGCCAGGTTTTTAACTCTGATTGTATTCAGAGAGGCAAATGCTATTTCAGCAGAAGCGCAGTAAGCTGCACCAAAAAGAAAAATAAGCAACAGAATGGGCTTAGACCACCCACTACTGTCCATCAGACAACCAACCCCTTTATTTCTTTTATTTATCCGTTTTTCTGCTGCTCCCTTAAATTAATTCTATCATATTTTGCGCCTTTTGAGAAATCCACTTTAAGCAGC
>JAAYKP010000120.1 GCA_012522335.1 Bacillota bacterium | reverse complement strand
CAACGGTAGAGCAACCGGCTGTTAACCGGTAGGTTGTAGGTTCGAATCCTACTCGGGGAGCCATAAAAAGCCTAGCACTTAATGTGCTAGGCTTTTTTGGTTGTGACAGGGGACGGTTCCTTGTCACACTTTAGTATTTAGGGAGGAGACGTTTTTTTGTTAAAATGTATGTTGAAAATTCTGGTGCTGTAAATTTTATTCTTCAGACAATATTCGCTTTTCACCGCGTAATTGTTGAATCTCTTTAATATCTTGTGTAATTTCCAGCACACCTAAGAATTCACCGTTATCGTTGTGGACGGGTAAGTAGCGAATGTAAACAAATCTGTCCTGCATTTGCAGCCAAAAGTCTGCACTTGCCCGCTTGTTTTGCTTAAAGTCTTCTACAATTTTAGAGACCACGTGCACACTGTCCGGGGGATGACAGAACTGGACTTTGCGGCCAATTACAGCCGGTGTACGGGTAAAAATTCTTTCTTTACCGGCGGAATAATAGCGCACAATATCATCTTTGTCTACAAAGGTTAAATCAAAAGGCAAAGTCTTTAACAGGCTGTTTAACTGTTCCAGGTTAAGTACTCCCGTATCAAGTTTAATAAAATCACTTTGATTAGTAGTCGGTGCAGGTGTGGCATCACGGGGTGCTGCCTGCCATTTTTCCGGTGCTGTAACAAGTGCATAGCCAACCTCGTGGCTTTGCGCAAAGATTTCCTGCCATTCATCCGGGGAGAGAGTTTCCAGTGACATAGGGAAGAGAATGTTTTCTTCTTTATAAAAGAGTTCACTAATACTGTGTAATGTTGGCAAAACAAGATCTGCAATGGCCTGTGTCAATCTTTTGTCGGCCAGATGACCGGTTCTTTCCAGCAAAGCATTAATTTCTTTAAGGTTAGCCCTGATTTCATCGTGCAGCCCCCACATCACGCTGGGCGGTCCGGTAATGCCATGCTTCTCCAGATAGGGGAAAAGGATATTTTCTTTGCGGCTGAAATGTTTTTCAATAGTCAGTAAGGCCCCCTGCAGCCGGCGCCATCTGTCAAGAAGAGCGGAGATATCTTCACCGGTAGCAGCAGCGCTGATTTGTTCAGTAATTTTTTCAATCTTAGCAATGACAGCGGCCAAAGCCTTGTTTTCTTCCTTAAATGTTTGTACGGGATGACCGTCCTCTGTGCCCGGTGGTGTCTGCGCATCTAATGTATCGCGAAAAACAGCTGTATGTACATCACAAAGACGCTGAATCTCTTCAACCGGCATTCCTTCCTCGATTAATTTTTGCTCCATTTGCGAAATTTCAGTAGCCCCCACATGCTCGAGCAGCTCTTGAAAGCGTTCCTTGACGTCTTCAACGCTGTGACCGGCATGTAAATCCTTAATTATCTGCTTCAACAGCTTTTGACGGTACTCACGATTGTTGAGTAATTCAGTCATTTTTATCCCCTCCTCGTGGCTATAGTATTTCCTGTTTATAGGCTCCTAAAACTATGCTGAGAAATTGGCGGTTAGAAGCAAATATCCTTCCCTTCTCCATAATTCTAATATACAATAACAATGTAAACTTTTGTTGAAAGTTGTCGGAGGTGTGTTAAATGAGGAAAAAAAGCTTTTTGCTGCTTATATGCTGTCTTTTACTGCTGCTGACTATAGGGTGTGGAGATAAAGGACAGCATCCTGAGCCGCAGCCGACTGACCAAGAGGTAAAGCAAACTGAAACAGATGATTCGGAAAAACCGCTGACGCCGGAAGAAGAGTTAGAGGCATGGGTAGAGAATTCCAAAGCTTTATTTTTAGCTCAGACACGTAAGCTGGATGGCAAACAATATGTTCTGGTTACCTATGGGGAAAAGGAAGTAGATGGTTATGAAGTTGTAATTACCGAGACAAAAGTAAAAGAAGATCTGGTTGAAGTGCATGTAAAGTTTAGTGAACCGGCTGCAGACCAAGTTGTTAATGATGCTGTGGATTACCCTTATGTGCTGCAGGAAATCGAAGTCACCGAGCTGCCAGTTACCTTTATTGCTGCCGGAGCAGAACAAGATGTGCCCAAATTGGTTGGGATTGATTATTTAAAACCTATTGTGGCAGGATCAGAGAAAATTAAAATTTTTACACCGGCTCCCGATGCTGGTGTGAGTCATGAGTTTACTGTGGAAGGAATTGTCAGCTTAGATGAAGGTAATTTTCAGTATAAGCTGCTGAACGATGAGGGTAAAGTTCTGGTTATGGGTTACGCTGCCGCGGCTATGGGTGATTGGCAGCATTTTAGCATCGATGTGAAGGTTGATGAGAAAATTAATTTATCTGAGCAGCTGACGTTGGAACTCTATACCGTAAATGAAGGTAATGGTGCTGAACAAAATAAAGTCCAGGTTCCCCTGCGGGCGGTGCAGGCTGAAAAGTAAATGGCGTGCCATTTATGGTGACTGCTGAAAATTCTAT
>JAAYKP010000119.1 GCA_012522335.1 Bacillota bacterium | reverse complement strand
TCCGCTGCGGCCAGTGTGCCACTGTTTGTCCGTCCGGAGCACGTAAGCTGAAGCAGAGGGAAGGCGTAGATCTGACCAAACTGCCGGATGCACTGCTTGACGATTACAACCTTAAGGCTGAGTACCGCTTCAGAAACAATATGATTAAGTAAGATGATCAGCCCACATGGGACGAATCCTGTACGGTAACTGACCATGCAGGCGGGAAGAATTAAGCCTTTCCGCCTGCATGGTCAGTGCAAAGAGAAAGGGTGAAAACAATGCATGAGATGGCGTTAACGCGCAACGTGGTGGATGTTGTAGTTGAAGCGGCTGAAGCTGCCGGTGCCGTTGAGGTGCGTGCAGTTCATTTGACTATTGGCTATATGCGTGATATTGTGGAAGATATCTTCGAGCGCTGCTTTACCTACATGGCGCGCGGCACGGTAGCTGAAAAGGCAGAGTTGGTGATAACCCGTGTGCCGTTTACTGTACGCTGCAACAAGTGTGATCACGTTTATTATATTGATGTTAACAAAGAGGAGACATGGGTATGTCCAAGCTGCGGAGAGAGGGACTATAAACTCAATTCGGGCATGGAGTTCTATATTAATGACATTGAGATCGTAGGCCCCGCTGCTCCTGAAGTTGAAGCCTGCGGGCAGGAAAAGGCGGACACCTGCGGCTGAGACTAAGACGGCTGCCCCTGCTCGCAGCAAACAGAGTCAAAAGGGGAGGAATACTTTTTATGACTGAATTACGTACAATAGAAATAAAACAGGAAATTCTCGCGGAGAACTCGCGCGAGGCGGATGCATTTCGCGCAGCGCGGCGTGCCGAGGGAACCTATATGATAGATATTATGGGATCGCCGGGAGCAGGCAAGACAACACTGCTGCTTGCCCTGATTGAGAAGCTCAGAAGTGAGGGCGGTGCTGAAATCGGCGTGATTGAAGCAGACCTGGCCTCTGATGTAGACGCATTAAAAATTAAAGAGGCTGGAGTAGCAGCGGTAGAGCTAAACACAAAAAATGTCTGTCATGTAGAGATGGGCATGGTGGAACAGGCTTACGCAGCTTTTGCCGGGAAGAAGTTTGACTATGTGTTCCTGGAGAACATTGGCAACCTGGTGTGTCCGGCGGAGTTTGATACGGGCTGTCACTGCAGGATCATGCTGCTGTCTGTTCCGGAAGGGTACGATAAAGTTTACAAGTATCCGCCCATGTTTGCGGTGGTAGATGCCCTGGTTGTAACCAAGTTTGACTACCTGCCCCTGAACCCTGATTTCGATCGCCAGGCTTTAAGGGAAGGTGCACGTGCCCTTAATCCTAAGCTGGAGATTTTCGAAGTATCGGCCAGAACCGGCGAGGGCATGGCTGAACTTGCCTCTTGGCTGCGGGCACGCCGTCAAGAAGAGCTAAAACAGGCATAACTACGAAAACAAAGAGAAAGGAAGTTGCCTATGTGTACTCATAAGACTAACCCAAATCAGCTGGAGCAGATGATGGACATGATTGACGAGCAGATAGCTCTCGAATATCGCTGGGTGCACAAACTGGCCCACACGGCGGCAGACGAAGGTTTTGCAGCGGCCTCAGAAAAGCTGCATGCCGCCCAGATTCTGCTTGCCGACGTGCGTGCTGCCCTCGCTGAAGCCAAAGCATCCCTGGAGACAGCTGCAGAATCAGCCGCAGAGACGACTGTTCGTCTCGTCTAGGCGGTATAAAAAAGCTTTTGTTTGGGAGAGGCTAAAAAACAGACAAAAGGTAAAGGAAAAATAAGACAGATATTGAATTGTCATATATATTGAATCGTCAACTAAAGGAGGGAACGCTATGTTCGGAGGCAGAATTGGTACACAGGAGTTAATTTTAATTTTGGGTGTGGCACTATTGGTGTTTGGGCCACAGAAGCTGCCTGAAATCGGTAAGGCTGTAGGTAAGGGTTTAAGAGAATTTAAGAAAGCTACCACCGAATTCCAGGAAAGTATTACGGCAGAGGAGCCGCCGGCGGCTGCAGCAAAAGCTGAACCTGTCGAACCGGCAGCTAAGGATGAAGTCGTAGAGAATGACGAAGACGTAGAGAATGACGCAGATAATAATAAAGAAGAATAGGGAGGATTGTCATGAGAATCGGTTGGCTTGAATTAATCGTCATTTTTCTTGTATTGTTAATGATTATGGGACCGGGAAGATTTACCGGAGTATTTAAAGGCATCAGAGATGGTATTTCTAACCTTAAAAAGTCAGCATCCGGTGAAGATGAGTAATCAGCACTGGTACTAGGGCAAAATGGGGGGAACTTTATGGGAACGAACAAAGATGCGCATAGTATGACGATTTGGGATCATCTGGGGGAATTGCGTAAAAGAGTAATCATCATACTCCTGACTGTGATGGTGGCAGCGGTGATCTGTTTTGCCTATGTTGATGACATCCTGGAGTTTCTATTGAAACCGGCACCAAACCTACAACTAATTTTTACTACCCCTCCTGAAGCGCTTGTCGCACAAGTCAGATTAGCACTGCAGGCTGCTTTGATCGTTACGCTGCCACTAAATCTAATTCAGGTTTTACTCTTTATTGTGCCGGCTCTCGAGGAGACGGAAAAGAAAGTTATTCTCCCCTTTTTCCTTGCTATGAACGTGCTGTTCTTTTTAGGAGTGGCTTTTAGTTACTATATGGTGATACCATTCGCGATCCGTTTTTTCATGGGTTTTGGTACAGAATCGCTAACCCCCTTATTTTCCATTGGCAATTATATTTCTTTTATTACTTCACTCTTGCTATCTTTTGGTCTTATCTTTCAGATTCCTTTGGTTTTTTGGTTCCTAGGATTAATCGGACTTGTCTCATCAGCTTTTTTACGCAATAACCGTAAGTTTGCCATCCTTGTTATTGTAGTAGTCGCTGCGATTATGACTCCACCGGACGTTGTTTCACAAGTTCTCATGGCCATACCTTTAATCTTTCTCTATGAAGCAGGAATGGTGCTGGTCTGGGTAACAGAGCGTCAGAAAAGGCGGACAGCTAAAGTATAAAGATATCATTTACAGCTAACAGCCGGTACATTGGAGACCGGCTGTTTTTGTGTTCCGGGGCTAAAACAGACTGCCGCCGGGCAGGAATATCGTGGAAATTAGTCGAATGGAAGCATTAATCCTTTCAGCTGATAAAGGGGCTAAATAAGATGAAACCGATTGCTTTTATTGATATAGAAGTCCAGCCTAAGACCGATGCGATCCTGGATATTGGGGCGGTTACTAAGACAGGCAGTATTTTTCATGCTAAATCCACGGCAGAACTGTCTACTTTTCTGCAAACTGTCGACTATTTGTGCGGACATAACATCATCAAGCATGATTTAAAGTATCTCCGGCCCCTGATGGGAGAAACAGTGATAGATACTAAGCAGCTGATCGACACACTTTATCTTTCAGCCCTACTCTTTCCCCGCAAGCCTTACCATGCCCTGGTTAAAGATGAAAAGCTTCTGACTTATGAACTTAACAACCCTGTAAATGATGCACTTAAAGCAAAAGAACTGTTTTTTGACGAAGTGAAAGCTTTTCATGAGCTGACTGACTCACTGCAGCAGATCTTTTTTCTGCTGTTAAGGGAACAGCAGGAATTTAAGGGCTTTTTTCATTATATAGACTACCAAACACCTCTCGTTGACCCAGTGCCGCTTATAAAGGAACACTTCGCTGGGCAAATTTGTGAACATGCCGACCTAGATAAATTAATAAAGCAGTATCCTACTGCTTTAGCTTATTGTCTTGCTCTCATCAATGTTAATGATCGTTTTTCCATTACTCCGCCCTGGATACTAAGTAGCTATCCGGAAGTAGACCAGATAATGAATATTTTAAGAAACCGCCCCTGCCTGCACGGCTGTGCTTACTGTGCGCATGTTCAGGATCCCCGGCGGGCGTTAAAATATTATTTTGGTTTTGATTCCTATCGGACTTATGGGGGGGAGCCTTTACAGGAGCAAGCCGTCAGGGCAGCAATTAACAACAAATCTCTGCTGGCAGTTTTTCCTACCGGTGGCGGCAAGTCTATTACCTTTCAGGTTCCTGCCCTTATGAGCGGGGAAACAGTTAAAGGTTTGACAGTAGTAATCTCACCCCTGCTGTCACTGATGAAAGACCAAGTTGACAACCTGGAGAAAAAAGGGATTACCGAGGCGGTAACCATCAACGGTCTGCTGAATCCTATTGAGCGGGCCCAAGCTCTGGAGAGAGTCCAGGACGGCTCAGCTTCTCTGCTCTACATTTCACCGGAGGCCCTGCGATCGCGCACCATTGAACATCTTTTATTGGGGAGAAAGATTGTACGCTTTGTCATTGATGAAGCTCATTGTTTTTCTGCCTGGGGACATGATTTTCGCGTAGATTATTTATACATCGGTGACTTTATCAAGAGGCTGCAGGATATGAAGAAGCTGGCAGAAGGTATTCCTGTTTCATGTTTTACGGCGACAGCGAAACAAAAAGTGATCGAAGATATTCAGTCCTATTTTAAAGAGAAACTTAACCTTGATTTAGAACTTTTTCAGGCGAATACTGCCCGTCCCAATCTTCACTATAAAGTGATTGAAAAAACCACTCAGGAAGACAAGTATAATACCCTGAGGAACTTATTGGACAGTAAAGAATGTCCCACCATTATTTATGTTTCCAGAACAAGATTGGCAGATGAATTAGCAGAAAGGCTTACTAATGACGGCTTTCCGGCAAAACCATACCACGGACAGATGGAGCGAGAAAAAAAAGCGGCCAACCAGGATGCTTTTATAACTGGGGAAGTATCTATTATTGTGGCTACTTCTGCTTTCGGCATGGGTGTAGACAAAAAGGATGTGGGCATGGTTATCCATTTTGAGATCTCTGACTCCTTAGAAAACTATATCCAGGAAGCCGGCAGGGCCGGCAGAGATGAACAGATTGATGCCGACTGCTACATTTTATACTGCGATGATGATTTGGATAAACATTTTGTTTTGTTAAACCAGTCGCGTATCAATATTAAAGAAATCCAGCAAATCTGGAAAGCCATTAAAGAAATCACCCGTTTCCGTGAGACAGTATCGCAATCTGCCTTGGAAATTGCCAGAAAAGCTGGCTGGGATGAAAACATCAGCAATATTGAAACCAGGGTAAAAACAGCCATTACCGCCCTTGAAGAGGCAGGCTATATCCAGCGCGGCCAGAATATGCCAAGGGTTTATGCTGATAGTATTAACTGCCGCAATGCGGAAGAAGCCATACAAAAAATTGAAAACTCACCGTTGTTTGATGAGACAAATAAAGAAAATGCTGTCCGCATTATCAAGAAACTGATTGCAGCCAGGAGCCGCAGCCGAGCACAAAATATGGAGGCTGAGTCCCGCGTAGATTGGATTGCCGATCAGCTCGCTTTGACAAAAGCAGTAGTAATCGAAACCATCAACCTGCTGCGGCAGGCAGATATTCTGGCGGACGATAAAGACCTGCAGGCTTATATTAAAGAAACAGATAAGGTAAATCGTTCGCTGCAGATTTTTCATGACTACTGCAGCATTGAACAATACCTGCTGGACATAGTTGCCGAGGAGGAAGCGACCTATAATATAAAAGAAATAAATGAAGCAATAGAAAAGAATTATTGTCCCACTGTCACGCCCCATAAAATTTATAAGTTGTTAAATTATTGGGCTGTCAAAAAGCTGATCAAATATAAAAAAAGCATTTATTCACAGCACCAGATCCGTCTCCTTTGCCTTGAGGAAAAAGAAAGACTGCGGGAGAGGCTAAAAAAACGACGGGAATTGGCCGGTTTCATAATCGAGTATCTTTATGCTCGCAGAGCTGAGGGTGAGGATACTGCAGAAAAGCTTCTGGTAAGGTTTTCTCTGAATGAACTGCGAAAAGCTTACACCGAAAGCCAGCGTTTGTTTAAGAGTGAAGTCACTCTTAAAGATATTGAAGACACCCTGCATTATCTGTCGCGAATTGAAGCGATCACAATAGAAGGCGGTTTTCTGATCATCTACAACCCTTTGGTCATCACAAGACTGGAGAAAGATAACAGGAAACGCTTTAAATTAGAAGACTATCGGAAGTTGGAGCAGTTCTATGAGCAAAAAGTACAGCAAATCCATATTGTTGGGGAATATGCCAGGAAGTTACTTGCCAACTACCGGGAGGCATTGCAGTTTGTAGAAGATTATTTTCGCTTAAATTACAGCTCCTTTCTGCGCAAGTATTTTAAAGCCAACAGGGCAGAGGAGATCCGCCTGAATATTAGTCCAGGGAAATTTAGACAGTTGTTTGGCGAGCTGTCACCGACACAGTTAAGCATTATTAGAGATAATCAAAGTCAGCATATTGCTGTATTAGCAGGACCCGGCAGTGGTAAAACGAGGGTGCTGGTACATAAGATGGCATCGCTTGTTTTAATGGAAGATGTCAAATACGAGCAGCTGTTAATGCTAACTTTTTCCCGGGCAGCAGCGACTGAATTTAAAAAAAGGTTAGTACAATTAATTGGCGGGGCAGCTAATTTTATTGAAATAAAAACCTTTCATGCCTACTGTTTTGATCTGCTGGGCAGGGTAGGCAGCAGCGAACAGTTTGATCAGGTAATCAAGAATGCCATTGCGAAGATTGAAGCCGGGGAAGTTGAGCCCGGCAGAATTACCAAAACCGTGCTCGTCATTGATGAAGCCCAGGATATGGACAAAGAAGTATTTGCCCTCCTGCAAACTTTAATGAAATACAATGAAGATATGCGCGTCATTGCAGTTGGTGATGATGATCAGAATATTTTTGGTTTTCGCGGCTCCAGTGCCAAGTATTTAGAAAGGTTCATAGTAGAAAAACAGGCAGCACAGTATGAGTTGCTAGAAAACTACCGCAGCAAAAGCAATCTGGTTTACTTTGCTAACCAGTTTGCTGCCACAATGCGAAAACGATTAAAGAAAACGGATATTATGCCCCAAAGGCAGGATGATGGTAAGATTAAGCTGGTACATTACATGCAGCCCAATCTCCTGACTCCTTTTGTTGCTGATCTTTGTCGTACAGAGCTGACGGGCAGTACCTGTGTCTTAACGCAAACAAATGATGAAGCGCTGCAGGTTACGGGGATGCTGCTGGACAATGGGGTGCCGGCCAGATTAATTCAAACTAATGATGGTTTTAATCTTTTCGACCTGGTAGAAGTACGCTATTTTTGGGAAAAAATAAGTGCAGATTTATTATCCCCTCTGCTTGATGAGGATAGCTGGAAAACAGCAAAGCAAGCTTTACGAAAACGCTATGGCAGAAGTGAAGTCTTAGATCTTTGTCAAAGAATGATCAAGGATTTTGAGACCATCTACCCTCACAGAAAATACAAATCAGATTTTGCTGTGTTTATAAAAGAATCACGTCTGGAGGACTTTTATCCGGAAGCCAGAGATACTATTTTTGTCTCCACCATCCATAAAGCTAAAGGCAAGGAATTTGATAACATTTTTCTTTTGTTAGAAAACTTTATTCCGGATACAGAAGAAAAGAAAAGGCAGCTTTATGTAGCGCTGACCAGGGCAAAAAACAATCTGGCTGTTCACCTGAACGACCGCTACCTCAATCACATAAGAGTAAACAGCTTACTGCGGGTTATCGATCGTAATAACTACAGCGTACCGGAAAGGTTGGTCGTACAGTTGACCCATCGGGATGTGTGGCTGGATTACTTTATCGGGCGACAGCATGTAATTAATGATCTGCAGAGTGGTGATCTCCTCTATTATCAAGACGGAGAATGGCTGACCGAAAAAGGGCTGAGGGTGCTTCGGGCGGCGAAAAGTTTTACTGCCAAAATAAACAGGATGCGGGAAAATGGTTATCTGCCCACCTATGGAAAAGTTAATTTCATTATTTACTGGCGCAAAGAAACAGAAGAAAAAGAAATCAAGATTGTCCTGCCGGAATTATACTTTGCCAGACAAGAGCAGGCACATGAGCGAATGAACAGTTATCCACATTAAAACCTACCAAGACTTTTAGTGCCAAAATGGTATAATAATGCTAATCACTGCTGCCTCGTCAAAAACAGGCAGACTTGAACTGCAGGAAGAGAATGGAGGATTGCCATGACCAATTCACAGGCTGTAAAACGACTTCCTTTAAGAGATGAAATTCCGGAGGAAGACACCTGGCGGCTGGAAGATATTTTCACAAGTGATGAGGCCTGGGAGCAGGAATTTGCAGAAGTGAAAGCGCTGCTGCCGGGCATGAAGGACTTTCAGGGCAGGCTGGGTGAAAGTGCCCAGACTCTTTATGCCGCCCTGCAGTACCGGGACCGGTTAACAATGCGGCTGGGTAAGCTTTATGTTTATGCGCGTATGCGCTACGACCAGGATACAACCAATTCTTTCTATCAGGCGCAATTTGACAGAGCCAGAAGTCTCTACGCTCAAGCTGCCGCGCAGCTGGCCTTTATAGTGCCGGAAATACTCAGCATTGCCGAAACAAAGCTAAAGGAATTTTTAGCAGAAAATGAAGCACTGCGTCTTTATGGGCATGCCTTGGCAGAAATTAACCGGCAGCGGCCGCACGTGCTGCCGGCTGAACAGGAGGCTTTGCTGGCGGAAGCTTCAGAAGTACTGGGCGCGTCGCAGCAGACTTTCAGCATGTTAAATAACGCCGATTTGGAATTTCCGGTGATTACGGATGAACAAGGGGAAGCAGTGGAAGTTACCCACGGTAAATTTATTCGCTTTATGGAAAGCGCAGACCGGCGGGTACGACGGGATGCTTTTCAGGCTGTTTATCAAAGCTACGGCAAGTTTCGCAATACTTTTGCCAGCACTTTAAGCGGCAACATTAAGAAGAATAATTTTGTTGCCCGCATCAGGAATTATTCCTCGGCGCGGGAAGCAGCCTTGGCACGGAACAATATCCCTGAAAGCGTCTATGATAATCTGGTAAGCACCATTAACGAGCATTTACCGCTGCTGCATCGCTATCTGCGGCTGCGCAAAGAAATACTTAACCTGGATAAACTGCATATGTATGATTTGTATACACCCTTGGTTAAAGACGTTAAACTGGAAGTCAGCTATGCCGAGGCCCAGGAACTGCTTTTAGCAGGTTTAGCCCCGCTGGGTGAGGAGTACCGGCAGGTGCTGGAAGAGGGTTTCAGCAGCCGCTGGGTAGATGTGTATGAAAATAAAGGGAAGCGCAGCGGTGCCTATTCCAGCGGCACTTACGGCACAAATCCCTATATTTTGCTAAACTGGCAAAACAAGATTAACGATCTCTTTACCCTGGCCCATGAGTTTGGCCATTCAGCACACAGCTATTTTACGCGCAAGTATCAGCCCTATCCCTACGGTGATTATGCTATATTTGTTGCTGAAGTAGCCTCGACCTGTAATGAGGCCTTATTAAATGATTATTTGCTGCGCACCATCACTGATGAACAGCAGCGGCTTTACCTGTTAAACTATTTCTTAGAAGGCTTCAGAACCACCGTTTTCCGTCAGACCATGTTTGCCGAATTCGAGCATCTTATCCATCAACAGGTGCAGCATAATCAGGCTTTAACAGCGGAATCCCTGACTAATGATTACTACCGGCTGAACCAGAAGTATTATGGCACAGAGGATATGGTAATTGATGAGGAAATCGGTCTGGAATGGGCGAGGATCCCCCATTTCTACTACAATTATTATGTTTATCAGTATGCCACAGGGTATAGTGCGGCTACAGCTTTAAGTAAAGGCATCCTGACAGAAGGAAAGGCTGCCGTAGACAGATATCTGCAGTTTTTACAGGCCGGCAGCTCTGATTACCCGCTGGCAGTCCTGCAAAAAGCAGGTGTCGATATGACCAGTAAAGAGCCTATTGCCGCAGCCTGTCAAGTTTTTGCCGAGAAGCTGGATGAGTTTGCCCGGCTTGCAGGCCGCGCATAGTACCTTAGCTTCTGAACTGAATAAGCAAAACCCCGTCAGCAAAACGGCGGGGTTATTTTTTTGCCTGCAATTTTTACGCAGCCTGATGTACACTGTCACCGATCATACTGTTTGCCATATTATATTGTATAAATCAAATTAATGTAAAAAGTAGCTGTTGAGTAATGCTGAGTGGTTGAAGCAGCGGCAGCGGAATGACACGCCATGAGCATACAGCTAAGGTGCTGCTGCCCTGTCTAATCTAATTTCAAAAAGGTAGGAGAGCAGATGATGAAAGCAAGCTGTGCAAAACCTTCTCCGGTTAAACACCCTGCTCCGGACAAAACAAAACAAAAACAGCTGCCGGCAGGTGTGCAGTTAGTTTGTGGGAAAACAGTCAGCACATTCAGAAGGAGAGAATTTACCCAGGAAGATTTACCTGCCGAGCCGATAGTGCTTGCCAGGTTAGAGCTGGATCTGAGTCACTACTGCCAACCTCTTGTTAGTCTTGATTTTTACACCATGATCGAAGTAAGGGACACATGCCGGGCTGGTGAAAGCCAAACTATTGGCTCAGCCTTAACCTTTACCCTGTTTAAGAATTGTAACGGCAATAAGCAAATTTTACGGACATATGAGTATGTAGTTAATATTGTGCTTGTCTCAGACGGTGACAAATACAATATTAGAGATTCTTTCTATTTTCTCTACTGCGATGAACATGCCTGTCATCAGGACTGCTGTGTCTACACTGTAGAACTGACCAATATTGAGGTGCTTGATCCTGAGGCAAACGAGGAAGATGAAAACAGACTCCAGGAGTTAACCATTGAAGATCCCGTCCTCAAGGCGATTATTCAAGAAACAGCAAAGCTTCATGCAGGAGGCGTTAAGTAATGCAAAAATACGGCAGCAGACCTCTTTGTGAACTGCGCAAAGAGCGGTACTTTAACCAGGAAAAAGAGGTTCGTAAGGAGCCGCAGCCGGTAAAAATCAAGGGTATGGTAATTGCCTGCGGCAAAGAATTACAGAGAGTGAGCAGAATAGAGACCGGTAGTGAGAATTTAGCAGACAATCCCATTGTGCTGGCCAAGGTTGCCGTTGATACTTCCGGTTTAAGCAAACCCCTTGTAAAAATTGATTTTGCTACCATGATTCAGATTATTGTCCCCACGGGGATTAATGCCTTTGGCGCGCAGCTGACTTTCCAATTAGTCAGAAACTGCGCCGGTGACAGGGAAGTACTAAACAATTATCAGTATAGAGCAGAAATACGGGATAATATTAGTTTCAATTTCAGGCAGTCTTTCAGTTTTACCTACTGTGATGATGATATCTTCTGCCAGCGCGACTGCTGTATCTACACAGTGGAACTGATTGATATTGTTGTTTTTACGACCAACGGGGATCCGTTTATGGAACTGTTCATTGAAGATTCTGCCATCAGAGCAGTGGCGCAGGGGATTTGTGACGGTTTTCAGTACCAGCTGTGCCGACAGCCGGTTTGTGAAGATGTCGTTTTAGTGTGCGGCAAAGAAAAAAACACCATCAACCTGTCCCCGGTAAACCCCGCAGAGTTTGTGCCCACCGTTTTGGCAAAGCTTGCCCTTGACGTCAACTGTACACAAAAGGCACAGCTTGCTCTGCATTTTTCAACCTTAATCCATGTGGAGGAAGCAGAAGAAGCAGGTTTCACAGAGGGCTTACAGTTAAGTTTTGTTCTCAAAAGAAGCTGCAGCGGTGTGGAAGAAGTATTAAGAAGTTATGACTATATTAAATATCTTGACAGAGCAGAAATATCTTACAGCCTGAAGAATGACTTTACCTTTACCTACTGTGATGACCAGTTTACCTGTACAAAAGGCTGCTGCACTTACACGGTAGAACTTGTTAACATCAGAACCCTGGGCACAAACACCCTTGTTAACCGGCTTGTCGTTGAGGATTCAGCCCTTAATGCCATATTATGTGATTAAAGGTGTGGCGCCCAGAATATTTCCTGGGTGAATAAAGACTTTAACCGGCCGGCCGGCTGTTTAGACAGCTGATCCGGCCGGGCTATTTGTTAATGTGCTTTAAAGATAACCAGCAGCTGCTGCTGACCGAAGGCAATGGCTTCCTCTTTAGATTTGCAGGACAGATCTATATCGTTTGGCCCGATATTGCCGCCGCGATCCTCCACCACATACCAACCTTGTCCTTCCACATATATCTCGGTGCCGAAGGGAATGTTCTCACCGGCGGCAGCCGTTTTACCGGGAACCAGTTTTTTGCCGCTGGCTGTCAGGGAAGGGTCTCCGGCATAATCATGACCCGGGATGGCGCCGGCGCTTAACGGTGCATATTTTGTAATATTCATCAATTGTGTTTCATATTTTTCTGACGCTAGTGTTAGTTTGCGTGCTTCTGCCACCTCCTGCTGCGCTTGTTTCGCCTGCTGCTGCGCGCTTTCCACCTGCGCCGCTAAACCTGTCGCCCTTTGCAGAGTAAAAAGCAGTACCAGGGCAGTCAACAGTAAAAGCTGCTTTAAACTCATCTGCTGCCTCCTTAAACTAAAAGTAATTAAGCATTATAGTTTCTGCATTTTGCAGACCAAATAGACATTGCCGGCAGGCTTTAGCCAACACAGCTAATTTTGTTTTGCATGGTTACAGCACAAGATACAAACAATAAGACAAGGAGGCGGTAAGATGAAAAACAACAATACTTTTGCTCACTTTATGGAGACTGCCCAAAAACAGCGGGCTGAAAAGGAGGCAGAGCTGGGCTATAAGATGCTGGACACAGATAAAGGCAGGCAGGTCTGCCTCAGACAAATAGCAAGGAAAATAGAACAGGTTATTGATGAGTAGACTAGCTGTGTTGTCCTACCTAAAAAGCAGTGTCTTCAGCAGAGAGCAGGTATCCTGCACGGTACCTGCTCTTTTTTGCTATACTCTTCTGCTGCAGCTTATTCACCAACCAGTATACTAATCGTCCCCGGAAATCGGGATCGGCTGTGTATTTATCGGCCGGTTCACCCCGGACGTATTCCGGGACCGGCACTTCAGATAAGCTGTCTGCATATCTTTGTCAGCGCGGCATTTTGCTTTTAGTAAAGTGACACCTGCCTCCGGCGTGTCACTTTTTATGATCCCTGTGTATTAATAATAATGAGGAACTTATA
>JAAYKP010000118.1 GCA_012522335.1 Bacillota bacterium | reverse complement strand
CCAAGGTTAAATGATTACGTCGGTCCCGCCTTTTTCAATTCCTATTATTTCCCGCGAGGAGTATTTTGTAGTTCTCAATTGGTAGATAATCGCTGAATCTTCCTTTATATTCATAACTGCAGATAATTCTTTCTTTAGCTTTTTTAAATTGGCTTGAGTTATTTCTCCCTCTAAAACTGAATTCTGCACCCAGGTTAAATATCTGCGGGCAGTTTTTAATACTTTAGCTACCCTTTTCTGTTTCACGTCATAAACCAAAATAATAAACATAACATTTCACCATAACTACCATTGAGCAATAAAAGGCTCGTATACACTCTCACCCATGAGATGTTTTTCCAGCTTGTATAATTCCAACCGCATTAATCTGCGATACGATACTTTTCTGCCTGTGCTGCGGTGTGTGATAGTAGCTTTCAATCTTTTATCCAGCTCTTCCACAAATCTCTTCCTACCCTTTTCCTTTAACAGAACCCCGGCCATATCTTTTTCAAAGTCTGTTTTTGTGAGCATTCCTTTGCTTATTAGGGTAAAAATTAAGCGATCAATGATAATAGGTTTGAAAATTTCAGCTACATCTAGGTTGAGGCTAAAGCGTCTGAAGTTAGTAGCATGTAGATAACCAATGCGAGGATCAAGATGAGTACGGTAGATTTCGCTGAGTATATAGGTGTATAGAATGGAATTGCCAAAACTGATCAAACAGTTTAGATGGTTTTTCGGTGGTCGCCTGGAACGTTCATTAAAAACAAAGTCCGGATCAGCTATAATTTCATCAAACGCCTTGTAATAATAATTGCGAATGTTACCCTCTACAGCCATTAGTTCAGAAGTATCATGACAATTGTCCAGTGTTTGCTCCAGCTCTTCTATAGCCTCCAAAGTATCCTGTAAGCTTTTGCCCCGGTTTTGATAATAACGAAGGACTTTCTTAATGTTTAAAACAGCTCCCGAGACAAACCGGCTGGCAAGTGCCGTTCTTTTGCTCTTGTCGAGATAATGTTCGGCCTGGCATAAAATCATATAGCCAGAATTATAATGCTCGCGAGGATAAAAGGTCCCCATATAATAACCGTAATAGTTGAAGTAATGAATCAATATTTCCTTTTGGGCAGCGAATTCCAGAAACCGCTTATTTAGATCAACTTCCCCAAACAAAAATATTTCATTGATGTCTTCCACCGGCAAATATTTTTTCCCGTCCTGGGAATTAAAACAGATAGTATTATCCTTTCTCTGCAGTTCGCCATCGGAAAAAATATATATAGTCTTTCTCAAACACATCTCCCCTATGCCCAGCAAAAATTTCCATAAGCACAGTTGCGACAATACTTTCCTTTCACAGGTTGAGGGGGCGATTCTAAGTAGACAATGCGTAAAATATCTTTTTTCACTTGCTCAATCTTCTGTTCTAGTTCTGGGGTTAATGCTACATTTATGCGTTTCTTTTCTTCAGGAAACAAGAGTTCTCCCTTGGCCTCTATCCCTAACTCCTTTAACTCGTAAAGATAAAGGGCAAGCTGCATCGTTGCACTTTCCTGATACCTTGAGGACTTTTTTACTTCACCAACTACTAATTGACCATCCTTCTTTTTAATTAGGTCGAACTTAAGATGTCCTACCGTCACCTCCTTCTTATTGCGCGTGTAAGCCGTTTCCTGTAAAAATCGCCCCAGTTCTAAATTAGTATGATCTTGTTCCGGCACTATGTGGCGGGCAATTAACCAAACCTGACGGTGGCAGATGTGATAATACCACATAAGTGTACCGGTTACATTGACATCAGCGCTTTCCATCATATGCTCCTCTTAACCGATAAAAGTAAATTCTTTAATTGCAAATTAGAGAATTGATGAAAACTCCTCATCGTCAGTTTCCGGTGGGATAAAACCTAACAGCGGACTATACAATCCACCTTCTTTTTTAATAGCGTCTTTACTCAAAAACCAAGCTCGTCCTTCAAAGATAGGGCGAAAAATTGGCTCATCATCCTCCGTATATATGTTTGCACAAAATGATCTACAGGCACTGACCATGGTTTTGGGGATTTCAATGGCATACTGCATGACTTTTTGAATAAGTTTCTTCTGTTCATCCCGATCTTCCAAAGTCCACTCGGTTTCTTCCAGTTTTCTTAACATGGACCATAGGCTTGCATTTTCCTCTATAAATACGGTTACATTGTTGGTCACCTCATCTTCTTCTGCAAAAAGTTTTGCATATTCTCCCCACTGACCTTGAGATAACCTTTCAAAAAGAGGAACTTCAGCCAAACCTTCAAGGATTTTTTTGTAATATTTGTCGACAATACCACCAACGTCTTGCTCTGAAAAACAAGGTTTATTGATTAAAACTTCCTTTGTTTTATCAATTAATATCTCATCATAAATATTCCGCCAGGTAGAATGTCCCCTGTTACTGACAATTTCGGCAATTACCACTTCACCGATAAAATCTTTTTTTGAATGTCTATTACACCTACCCGCCACTTGAACTATGCTGTCCAAAGGGCCTAGATCCCTAAATACCCAACCAAAATCTAAATCTACCCCGGCTTCTACTACCTGTGTGGCAGCTAAATAATGTCGGCACCCTTTTTTCTCTAACCATTTCAAGTACCGTAAAAAAATACGTCGCCTGTAAGGAGTTACCCACCCACTTAATAATAAAATAGGCGCCTGTAAGTTAAGACTCTCCAGCACTCTGTATGCTTGGACAGCAGCTTTTTTTCTGTTTACAACTACGAGACCGGAGTGTTCTGCTACAGGCAAATGGGCTTGTAAAAGGTCAGCAAGATCTTCAACTTTAACTTTTTTAATTGTTTCCCCGGTTTCGGCCATAACCACTTCATATTGATGCCTATTATAAGGGAATAAAGTATTCGGTGGCGCTAATTCCTTTTCGCTGACAATTTGTGGTTGCGTTGCAGTCATGAGTAAGAAAAATATATTGCATTTTTGGCTTAAATAAGCAAGAAGCTGGCCAAGCCCATGCCAGTAACGCGGTGAGATCGTTTGCGGCTCATCGATAATAACAACGGCATTAGTTAAGCGGTGGAAATTCATCGACCGGTTGGCCCGAGGGTTAAAAATTGATTCCCAAAAATGCACCATCGTTGTTAAAACTACTGGCTCCCGCCAATACCTAAACATTGTGGACATTTTTTGCCAGGCTGCAGCTTCCCTTGAATAATCGGCAATTTCTTCGTCCCGCTGTTTGCCATAGGCAAGGCTGTGATCTTCCTGTACATTCTCGGAACCAAAAACTTCTTTCGCTACCGCTGCAGTTTGCTCAACAATACTGATAAAAGGTAAGCAGTAAATGATGGAATTTGCGGCAAAACGCTGTGCCCAGCCGTGGGCAATGGCCATACCAGTCAAAGTCTTGCCGGCACCGGTGGGAAGAGTCAAAGTATAAACACCGGGTTTTTCAACTTTCGTAGCCCTTTGCAGGCAAACCTCTTTTATGTTCTGGCGCCAAGCATCAATACTTTCTGAACGACTGGGCAAAACAGGTTGGGAAAAGGCAGGAAGTAGTTTGTTTGGCAAACTGGTAATGCCGATGGCTTCCATTCTGTCAGCTGCAATTAATAGTGAATATAGAAGCCTTGTCCTTAGCCAATGATCAATCCCGATTTCATATTTTAAAGTGGCGTATAAATATAACTGCAAATCTAAGAAACTGTCCTCACTGATCATAAATGGCCAGTCAGGCAATAAATTTTGCATGGTCTTGTTGCCTTCTTGATCATTAGCCCAGTCTGCTATAAGGTCATCTAAATTTCTCAGTCCAGTATGGTGGCGGCAGACTATTTCTGCCGCCAAAATGTCATCAGTAAGACTATAGGTAAACCAGGCAGATGGTTTAGCATGGTTTACACCGGCACCAATACCATCAAGGAGTTTTTGAAATTTCCCGTGAACTTTCCCTAGGTCATGTGTCAAGGTAACTGCTGCCAACAAATCTTCATCAATAACTATACTGTGATTCTGAGCCATTGCTTGTGCAAATTCAGTAACCCTACGCAGATGATCAATCAGAAGTTTTTCTGGATGGCTTCTCTTGTCACCAAGCAGGGAACCAAGCAATGTTTTCATCTTTGTAAGCCGTGACATCTAACCCCTCCCAAGATGTCAGGTGGATTTTTTCCTTGGCGGAAGAGGTATAAATGGTATTTATTGTTTTTATCAGGCTTCTTTCATTGCTTAAACTAAAAGGCAAAGTATCTCTAAATACTGTTCGCGAGGCAATAATATCAATTTTTACTGTTTGCTCCTCCAACAACGGTAGTACACTTGCCAAGGAGATCTCCTTTTCTTCCACAGGTTGAAGTGGAAACTGCCCTAAATAGTCTATATCTGCAATGGCATATGCTGTGCCAAGGAAAGGAGTATAAACAAAAGTACCATTCTCCAAATGCTGCCGCAATCTCTCTTCCACACCACCATGCACATAAATCCTGTATTTTGGCTGCCTAACAAATTGGTGTTTCACTCTAATGTGAGGACTTTTCTGCGGCTCCTTTAAATTCCAGAAATTTATAGTAGTAGAAAACCACGAAATCGGGTTGATGATGGATAAGGCTATTTTAGTCCCTTTCATTTCGTCCCAGTACTTTGCATAAAAAGCCTTTTCGTCACTTTCATTAGGCAGACCAATAATTGCACCAAGCAAACCGGCAACCGCGGTCGGCGGTGGTATAGGAAATGAAACCGATGAAGTGGTGGTATATGGGCGGCGAAACATGGCTATTGGCGCGTTTATATCAAATGCAACAGCCATTAAAGTCACCTCTTTAGTACCGCCAATTTTTTATTAAAAGCAGTTTTTAAGTCATCTAAACCTTTAACCGTCAACTCATCATCCAGCCAAACTTTTATTGCCTCGATATGTTTTTTCAGACTTACTAACTTGTTGCTGACTTCACTTATGTCAACTATAAAATCTTTGGGACTTCTCAAGGCCAGTTCCTCATCTGCATTAAACGTTTGTCCGTCAGGAGCCAATAAATTCACTTTTTCATCCAAAGATCCAGCTGCTCCGGCGAAGCCTTCCTGGTAAATAACTTCTAGCAGCAGCCTGGGCACATGCCCTATTTTACTGCGTGTAATAAGGTTAACAGTACCGGTCCACAGTCCATCGGCAATTTTATCAACATCTGCGTCCGTTGCACCTGTTTCCACAGAAGCGTGCTGGTTGGCAATACCATAAACGCCCAGCAATACAAAAGGCACAATATATTCATTACGGAAAGATCTTTGCTCGCTTTCATCTCTTGTTGCAAAAGCTGCCGTTCCCTGAATTAATTCGGCCTTTGCTTGATGTAATGAACGACCCCACTTAAACTGCACTGGACCGGTCCAAGAAAAAGCTTCACTACCGTGTGCAAATGTCACACCAAATAATTTTGTGTCTATACATTGCTGCAGCGCTTCTTTACCGGTTTTTACTTTTAACGCGCTTTTCAACTCATCAATTCGAGTTTTTAAAGTTTTGGCAGCACCGTCAACAAAAACATTAAGCCCTTCCCGAAGCCATTGATCGCGGATCGTCCGCTTGATGCGCACATCCGATACCATGATCCTGCCGGTCTCAGCATCAAAACGGGGATGGTTTGCATTTAGTGGATCTCCATTCGGATTTGCATCTTTAACACTATACAGAAAAAGGTATTCACGCCTTTTGTTAAAAGCCATAAGTTAACCGCTCCTTTCCTATCCTTCTTTTTCAATTTCCGCTTGCCCAAAAATACGCCAAAAGTACTCAGATGCATTCAAGAAGGCAACTGAAAACACAAAGTTCCCATCTACCCCCATTTCTGCAGTTCCTTTTAACAGTAAATCTCCTGCTTTCCCGGACAGTTTTTCCATTAAACCTTTATAAGGGATATCATATGCTCTGATTAATTCAGGCACCCGGCTTAAATGTCTTAATAAATCGCGTCTTTGCATTTTACCAAACATTAATTGCTTAAACATTGGAGCCGAATCGATATTCTGCTCTTTATCCACCTGGTATCTTGCTATCATTCCCAAGATAATCCCGCTTAAAAGAATGCCCTGACCACTGACCGTTTTTAAATATGGGTCTGAAAAATCATTTAGCCACTCAAGTTTCACTTTTACTCCCTCCCATTAACCCGATACAGAAAATCCAACACCTCTGCCATGCCTTTAATTTTTTTACGCCCAGGCATTTGCTCTTTCTCCTTGGGGCTAAGCCAATCGGGATCAGTAAACATACCTGCCAGACGTGCGACAATTAAGCTTTTTATCTCTGCAATCCCTACCTGTTCTGAATTAAGCAGTGCGCTAATTATGGCAATCATTTTATCTTTCATGACTAATTTTTCTTGTTCACGTTTTCCGGCAAGAGATAATAAAACTGCTACAATTTGTGAAATTGCCGTATGCAAATATCCTTTTTTACCATTACTGTCAATTTCATAACCAAAGGCAATACAGCTTTCTTGCCAAAGTTCCTCCAACTTCCGGAGACGGGTAGGGGGAACATCTTCGATTAGTGAATGTACTATTAACTGTGCTTGGTTTACTTCTGCAAACAGAAAATGGAAAACCAGACCTTCATTAACTCTAGCCAGAAGATTGAATATATTCTGTTCATTTCTAATCCCGTTTTTAAGAAAATCTTTTGTATTATCAGAGGCCATACGGTAGTATTGTTTTCTGTCTGAAATAATTTCCGGAATTACATAGAGGCTAGTATTAGGAATAGCATTGAAGTTGACAAATTTATTTTCCATTTCTTCTTTACCTGCGGACAAAACTCCGTAACAAGTTTCGCAAACAGGGAAAATTTTTTCTTTAACACCTGCTCTGTCTTTCGTTCCCGGCAAAAAATTCTGCTTGTCGAAGGTAGCAAATTTAAACACTTTGTCTAATGTTTCCAGCTTTTTGTCTTTTTCGCCACATAAAGCGCAATACGCTTTTAGCTGCTCTTTTTTCTGTTTTGCCGGCACATCTGGATCAAGCTTGTCCTTAAAATAATTTACAAAAGCCGCTACCTCACCTGGATACAGAAAATTATCGCCGGATTTTAGTCCAAAAAGGATGAAAAAGGGAGTCTTACGATCCCAAAATTCAATAATTCTTTCAATCATGGCAAGTAGATCTGCCATAATTCTCTCAGCGCTGCCCTTTGTAAAAGCCCCTGTCTTTTCATAATCATAAAGCAGATTGTTATGCAATTTGTAAAACCTGCTTTTTTTGTTATCCTGCCAGACACCGGACTCCCCCACTAATTCTTTATGGGGATTTTTAGTGGCCCGACCTAGTTTGTACAAGGGGGAAAAACGCCAAGACACATTGGAACCAACTGGATCGCGATAAAGGCAGCGTTCCTTAATTTTGATTCTGTCACTGCTTATGGCTTTGTATTCTATTCTGTCAACATCAACTACTCCTCTAATATCAAGCACTTCTGCCTGAGAATCCGCTGCTTCAAGCCAAACCCTTATGGCAAATACTTTGTCATTTTTATCTTCCGTTACTGGGTAAGGCAGCTGCAAAAAATTCATAATGTCAGCAAGCGGTGAATCTTTAACTGCCTCCCCCGCCATTTCACCAAGGGCATATACAGCATGTAAAAAACCCATCATTTCACCTCCTCTAAAAATCTTTATTTCTGATCATCTTTTTTCTCGTGCCCGCTCGCGCATAGCCTGGAGATTAAGAATTTCAGCTACCTCAAAACGTGGTGGAATCTCTCCCGTTACTGGGCGCAAACGTAAAATTGGCGGAAAATAACCTGCTCTACCGTGTACCTGAGCCAATACTGCTGCGGCACTGTAATTTAAAGCCGGAAGATGAACTATAAACGGTTCCGTCTGCCACTGCTGCGCTGTAAAGCCTACCTTTTCAAGGAGGGCTTCAATTTGCGGTTCCAAGGCATAGTTATGATCAATCTGACTCGGTATCTCTTTGATCTCGCAGACTGCTTTTCCGGTAATTGCTTCTATTTTTATGAGATGAGCTTCGGTCAGGGGATGATTCAGGTTAATTATGTACATAACCCTCATTCCACCTCTGATTCTAATAAGGAAAAGTAAGGAGCAAAACGAGAAATCAAGACATTGCGGTCTACTGTGTAATCTGGAAAATCCAATAATTCACGCAGTTTCTCATAAACTCCACGAAGCTGGTTGGCAACGGTTTGTTCCTGTTTGGCTAACTTTGCAGCAATAGCAGCGTTGTCGTAACCAAGACAAGCTAAACGCACTACTTCCCGTTCCGCAGGTGTCAGCCAGTGCCGGACAAATTCATCTTTCCGTTTCTCTTCAGCTTTGTCGGTCAGCCGCTTATACCAGGTTAATACTTCCTGAGGCTCGCTTAAATCAGCAACTGTCCGAAGAAGAATGTCAGCTTCACTCCAGCGTAAAACAGGTATGGGTAATAAGGCAACCTTGTCTGATTTTCCTGCGTGTAAGCGGCGTTCCTTACCGGGTTTCCAGCCTTCAGTAAACAAATACCAAACCTGATCACCAGGTCCAAATAGAAGCTGAGCCACACTCATGGCTATAACTGCCATTACTTTGCGCCCACCCGAAATGCACATATGTATACTACATCCAGCCTGACGGGCACGGCGGATTTCAACATAAAGGGTGCGCCAAAGACAACGCAAATCTTCTTCATTAAGGAAATCTTTAACACATCCATGCGCACTGGTTACAGGCACTAACCATAAAGAAACATCCAAGTAACTCTGCTTGAATTCTTCCTGCAAAACACCTAAATTCTTGGTGATGGCCGGGTGGTCCGTATAAACAATTATCACTCCACTGATATTATGCCCTTTTGAGATAAGCGCATCTAAAGTAAGTGTAACCACTTGTGGTTCTGTGCCAAGGGTGGCCAACAGAACTTCACCATTGCCAAATCTATGCATGTACATACTCCTTGCATAATATAATCCCAGATTGTGGGAGGTAATATCAAGAATAAAAAATACCATATTTTCTATTAGGAAATTACCATATGTTTAAACCAGAGTTTATGCAATATTCTCCAATTATTCGCGTATTCCTCCATTATCTACCTAAAAAGGAACTTCCTCTACAATAATTAGTTTCCGATTTTGTATGGTTTTGCGCCCGCTATATAAAATAGCGTGGCGTTTTTATATGCCACGCTATTATTCATCCTGCTAAAACTGCCGCGACAACATGAAATCACATTAAAGATATATTTTTCCATTTCCTTATAGGTAGGCTAAGAACCGGGCCTAAACCTCAATACTTCCCAGCGGCGGGGATGTTTCAATTCCTTATAGGTAGGCTAAGAACATGTCCCAAATGCGGAGCAAATGTTGTGAAAAACAAGTTTCAATTCCTTATAGGTAGGCTAAGAACCGGT
>JAAYKP010000117.1 GCA_012522335.1 Bacillota bacterium | reverse complement strand
TGGTGGAGGCGAGGGGAGTCGAACCCCTGTCCGAAAGCAGACCAGTAAGAGCTTCTACGAGCGTAGTCTCAATTCTTGGTTTCGCGCAGGCGGCTCCTTGAGACAGGATCCTTCTACGCTAGCACAGTTGTGATTCCCTTCCTCTTTGGCAGTGCTGACCGTGAGGTCGGTAGCCTGATTAGTCGACGCCCGGAATTACCACTACAGGCTCGCGGTAAGCGGACGAGCAGCTTAAATTAAGCTGCTAAAGCGTAATTATCGTTGGCACTTAAGCCTTTTCCACGTTGTTGACCGGGTCATGGGCCCGGACTCGCTACTCTTACCCATCTCGCCCCCGTCGAATCCAAAACGCCCCCAAGTTAATGCTGACTTTCCTTAAAGGCCCTTTCTACCTCACGTTTTGCTTCCTTTTCTTTCAAAGCAGCACGTTTATCGTAGAGTTTTTTACCGCGGGCCAGGGCAATTTCCATTTTAATATATCCTTTATTAGTATACACTTTAATCGGGATTAATGTGTATCCTTTTTCCCGGGTGAGACCAAGTAAGCGGTTTATCTCCCGGCGGTGCAGCAGAAGTTTACGTTTACGCAATGGGTCATGGTTGTAACGGTTGCCCTGATCATAAGGACTGATGTGCATATTGTGCACCCAGACCTCATTATTTTCAATGCGGGCATAACTATCTTTGAGGTTGAGGCGGCCGGCACGAATGGACTTTACTTCAGTTCCCGTCAGCACCATGCCTGCTTCGTAAGTTTCCTCAAGATGATAGTCGTGAAAAGCTTTTCTGTTTGTGGCAAATACCTTTTCTCCCATTGTTAAACTCCATTCGCGCAGCAAAAATGCTGCCGGTTAAAGAACCCTATTTGCCTAGACAAATAGGGTTGACAGTTCTCCTTATTACACCAGCATGTGTATTATAACATTTGTCGGATTTTTCGTCAACTACAGATCCACCGGCCAGAAGACCGATAAATCTGTAGTTGTTTACACTTCTTTAGAAATCGTGGATTTCGTCTACTTCACCGTGACAGGTAACACAGTTGTCTTTCCCCTGGTGATCATTGCTGTGACAAGTCGTACAGGTCTCGGCACCTTGTGGTTTGTGAACAGCAGTAAACTGATTATCAACATAAGCATTGAGCAGTTCAACAGTCTTCCTGGCAACATCACCGCTAAGACCGCCGCAGCGTTCGGCTTTTTCCGGCGCGTTTGCTTCAAGGTTGTTTTCCTGTAAAAATCTGGTGACCGAGACGTGACAGAGGGTGGAATCAGCCACAGTTTGCTTAAATTCCATATCTGAAGGCTTATAGTATGGGAAGGAAGCCTGTTGGTACCAAGCCATCAATTCGTTAACGATAGCGGCCTGATCCTCCTGCGGAGCAACTAAACCAATGAAGAAAACAGCACCAAGAAGGGCTCCGCAGCTGGCGCCCCAGCCCACGATACCGCCTTTGCCGACATTAAACATTTGCGGGGGAATATAGCTATAAGGAGCGCCATATTCTTCAGCCGCTAAACCCAAAAGCGCATCAGCAACACCTTGGGCACAGCCATTACCCGCCTTATACGAATTATAGGCCATTTCTTCTGCTTTGTCAGGAT
>JAAYKP010000116.1 GCA_012522335.1 Bacillota bacterium | reverse complement strand
CGCTACCAGAAAGAAGTGCCCGGTTATACTTACCGCCATACCATCGATGCCGGCATTACCGGCCTGGCTCAGGTTGCAGGTAAATACAGCACTTCACCGGAGGATAAACTGCGCTACGATTTACTGTACGCCAAAGGCTGCTCCCCGCTTTTTGACCTGCGCATCATGCTGCAAACTTTGAAAGTAATCCTGTTAAAAGATAAGGCCTCTTAAATTAGATATCCGTGAGCAAGATGAGTATATGTCTTTTCATATGCTCATTTTGCATTACTTCTTCTCTATTTGTATGGCCGCATCTATACTGCTTTCTTAGTAGTGTTAACCGGTGTGGGTAAGATGCTATGTCAGTGATGCCAGTTATTGTTATTGTCAGCTCCTGAGTAGTTTTGTATAATAAAAAAGATGATGCTGTAAATAAATGTTGTTTTTTTGTCATTAATAATGACATGGGAGACTGCTTATGGACTTATACCTGATACTTTTTACTATTGCTTTCTTTATTACCATGTTGGTGACACCGTTTATTGCCCGGCTTGCTTTTTTTGTCGGTGCCGTGGACAGGCCTAACGGACGCAAAATTCATGATACTTTTATGCCTAGGTTGGGCGGACTGGCAATTTTCCTAGGTTTTTTTACTGCCATGCTGGTGTTGGTTACCAAGAAGCCAATATTTACAGGGCTGCTTGTAGGCGGCACCATTGTTTTAATCTTAGGGATGATAGATGATATCCGCGGAGTTTCACCCAGGGTTAAACTGCTCTGGCAGACTATGGCCGCCCTTGTCGTAGTTTATTTCTGCTTTGACATGGACACGCTTAGTAACTTTCTCCACGGCTTATTCAGGCTGGGCATCCTGGCTGTCCCGCTGACCGTTTTCTGGATTGTGGCAGTTACCAATGCCGTGAATTTAATTGACGGCCTGGACGGCTTAGCCTCAGGCGTTTCCGCCATTGCGCTGCTTACCTTTGCCTTCATCGCTTACCGCGGTGGTCAAGAGAGCGCAGCGCTTGTTTCCGTCATCTTAGTGGGGGCTATCCTGGGCTTTATCCGCTATAATTTCTTCCCGGCCAAGATTTTTCTTGGTGATTCCGGCTCCTAATTTTTAGGCTTTATGGTTGCGGTGCTTTCCGCCTACGGTATTGTTCAGGGTACTACCCTGTATGCTTTTATCATACCGATCATTGTTTTAGGTGTACCCATTGTTGACACCTGTTACGCCATTGTACGCCGCTTTTATGAGAAGCAGCCCATCTTTCAGCCTGATAAAAAGCATATTCATCATCGACTCTTAAAGCGCGGTTACACTCAGATACAGGCTGTGCTGCTCATATATGCCATCTCTGTCTGTTTAAGTATCAGTGCTTTACTGATCATGCATGGTGTCAGCAGTTTTTAAACGGCACATGCTGGAACAAATTAACAATAATGCCTGACGGAACCCGATTTATAGCAGGATTTCGTCGATTTTTCTTGAATTATGCATAGTAAGATCTACGAAGGATGTGGTTTCCATTAAAGCGATGATTCTGGCAGCCGGTCTTGGTACAAGACTGCGCCCCTTAACAAATG
>JAAYKP010000115.1 GCA_012522335.1 Bacillota bacterium | reverse complement strand
TTAAGTAGCATAGCCTTCCCCTCTTAACTTAAAATTTTTTACAGCATTCCGTTCTAACAATACTTTTTATCAGCATCATTAATAAAAGATCTTTTCAGTTAAATATACTATAATTTGGATAAAGGAGGTTAAATAATGAAAATCTTCCGACACGGGTTACTGGTAATTTTCATTTGTACCATCTGCTTATTGCTAATTGCTTGTTCTAATGAACAAAACCATAAAGAGTATTATCAAAAACTGGAGCAGATACAAACTGTGCCTCAGACTACAATTGAAAGTAATGCTGAGGAGTTTACAGATGTTGAGATGAATCAGGCCTTTACTGTCGATTATGGCTGGGATAAATTAATAAGTCATCAGGCCTATTGGAACGGTGAAGCTGTGCAGATTGACTTTCATTTTGCCGCCAATGCGCCCCGCTGGCAGCTTGATGCTGCCCGCAGCTATGCTTTAACTAAATTCCGCGTGGGCAGTTACAATAACTTGTCTCCCTACCCCTATGATACCTGGTTGCTGGAAGATGAAACGAAAAAATAAAACAAGTCTACTGCCAAATCTTCCTTGATGAAGTTTTAGCTGTACAAGACTTATATCAAGGCCACGAGGTTTCTCTTTACGAAAATACAGCGCCATACTTTCCAGCCCGAGGATTTTCCGCCCATTTTGCTCAACAAGTTATTGACACAGTTAAAGCTGATGCCAGCGATGCCACCGTGGCCCTGCAAAAAAGTTTACTTGGTTACCCGCTTTTAATACAGGTAGAAAGTAAAGCTATGCTTGACCCGCAGATTGTGGCAAAATGGGAACAATATTTAGAAACTGAATTAGCGCCACTTGCCAAAGATAACAGAGCGCTGGTATTTCAACTATATGCCCAAGGTGAGAAGTACTACGAATCAGCTTATTTAAATCTGAGACATGATCAGCGTTGGTTAGAACAGGATTGGATGAATTTCGACTACTTCTCTGACACCATTGGCAGTAGTGCATAAATTAATATTTCGGCAGAAACCCCAGTTGACTGGGGTTTTATTATTAGAAATCTATCATCAGTTTCGCTAATCTGCCATCGCATTCCTGCCATAGTAAGATAATCAGCTCAGCTAACTATTTATGCTTGACATGACTAGTAAAAAAGGATATGTTTAATGTGGATATATCCACTATGGATATATATAAAGTAGTGAAAGCAGGTGCAGCATGGCCAAGGAACAACTGCAAAATTTAACAGAAGCCATGTACTATATCTTGCTGACCCTCACCGAACCGCGCCATGGCTATGCCATTATGCAGGAAGTTGAGAAGATTTCGCAAGGCAGCTTCGTGGTGGGTCCGGGCACTTTATATCGCTTGTTGGCACGCTTTGAAAAGGAAAACATCATCAGGCAATATGATGATGACGGCCGCCGGAAAAGTTACCTGATCACTGAGAAGGGTTACGAAATGCTGCAGGCAGAATACCAGCGCTTAAAACAGCTGGTAGAGAGCAGCAAAAATACCTTAGAGTAAGGATGGGGAGTATGTCTGGCGAGAAACTTGTTAAACGCTACCGTTTTTTAAGTATCTGGCAGATTGCCGAAAATGAAGCTTGGTTTGCCGAGATGTCAAAGCAGGGGTTCCACCTGCACAGTCTCGGCAGCCTCTTTGCCGCTTTCCGACCGGGTGAGCCTGCCGAATATATCTACAGCATAGAACCGCAGTCTGAGGAAGCCAACAATGAGGAAAGACTAACTCTTTATGCGGATGCCGGCTGGGAGTTTGTGACACAGATGGAGCAGCTACAGGTCTTTCGTGCTCCGGCACAAGCTAACGTTAAACAAATACAT
>JAAYKP010000114.1 GCA_012522335.1 Bacillota bacterium | reverse complement strand
TGGCAAGAAGTGTGGCCGCTAGGAACAAAAAGCTGGCGGAAAAACCCAGCCAGGCGAACCAGCGGTATTTTTCCCATTCATCCAGTTTTCCACTATAAAGATAATTCAACAGCCAGACACCCAGGGGGAAAACAGGAATCTTGATCATTTCCCCTGCAATTATTACCCCAAGACGGAACACCGAAAGACCTACTACAGTTACAATTACTGCTTTCCACCAGATCAGCTGATGCTCACTCTGCTGGAGTCTCTTCCAGATTAAAAAACCTATTATCCCCCAGCACACGAGGCTGCAGCTGATTGTTACCACATTATCTGGCAAAGATATACTTATCACCGCATAACCTCCAATCTCAGAAAAATACGCCAACCTATTTCCGGCAACAAAGTGATTGGCTTTTTTTACTCTATCTCTACTGCTATTGAGACAGCAGAATATATTGATTGAGGAGTTAAGTGCATATGTTCATCAGTCTCCCCGAAGAAGTCACATACATCTTATATAAGCTGCATGAACATGGTTTTGCAGGATATATTGTTGGCGGCTGTGTGCGGGATAGTCTGCTAAATACAGAGCCGGATGACTGGGATATTACAACCGACGCGCGGCCGGATCAAGTCAAACAATTATTTGCCAAAACCATTGATACAGGGTTAAAGCACGGAACGGTAACGGTTGTAATTAATGGCAGGCAGTATGAAGTTACAACTTTTCGCCATCTTGGCAGCGTCACCAATGCTGATAGTCTTACCTTGCTTAAAGAAGATTTGAGCCGCAGGGATTTTACCATTAACGCCATGGCCTACAGCCGGCAAACAGGGTTGGTTGATTATTTTAACGGAGTTAATGATTTAAAAAAGGGTGTAATCAATGCCGTAGGTAAGCCTGAGCAGCGCTTCCGGGAAGATGCCTTACGCATGATACGTGCCATCCGCCTGGCCTGTCAGTTAAATTTTATAATTGGCAACGAAACTTTTGCTGCCATCACCGGCAACCATCAGCTGTTAAGAAGTGTAAGCAGAGAAAGAATCAGAGATGAATTAGGTAAAATTGTACTGACTGATCAACCGGGCAGGGGGATTTTGATGCTGCGCTCCACATCGCTGCTAGGCTATATTCTGCCGGAACTGGCTGACAGTAGTGACTTTGAGCATACTTTAGCCATCCTGGAGGCAGCGCCAAAGAAATTAACCGTGAGGTTGGCGGCGCTGCTGTATAAATTAGGCCAGCCCTGGTCAGAAAAAGAAAATGAGAAAAGAAACTTATCTAAGCCAGCCTCAGAGAGGCAAAATAGCGTCCGGAAAGCGTTGAATAGGCTGAAATTCCCTAAGCAAACTGTCGACACGGTTTATAGGCTGGTTCGGGAACAGTTAGATGAACTTGCTTTCCCTGATAAGGTCAGCATCAAAAAATTTATCACCAGAGTCGGGCCGGAGAATTTACAAAGTTTTTTCGAGCTGCAGGCCGCTGTAATCAAAGCTTCCCAGCCGTCGTATGATTTCTCTGCCCTCGATGTCTTACAAGAGCAGGTCTGTAATATTCTAAAAGAAAAACAGCCGCTCACTGTAAAAGATCTGGCTGTCAATGGTTATGACTTAATGGAGATTGGTATTCAGCCCGGTGAACAGATGGGGCAGGTTCTTGATCGCCTGCTGGAAAAAGTGCTGGCAGAGCCAGAAATGAATACTAAGGAAAATCTGCTTAAAATGGTCATGGCAGAACAGGGAATCGACAATGTTTAAAAGAGTGACAGGAACTTAATTTCTCCTGATTTCATAGACATCTTTTCTGAT
>JAAYKP010000113.1 GCA_012522335.1 Bacillota bacterium | reverse complement strand
TTAGCCGGTCCGCTGACAAACTTTTGTTTAGCCTTTCTGGCGGCTTTGCTGCTGATGCTGCTGCCGCCTCTGCGTTCAACTTATGTACTGCCGTTTATGCAGTTGCTTTTCGTGTATAATATATTCTTAGGTGTATTTAATTTACTGCCGATTCCCCCGTTAGATGGTTCCAAGGTTTTATCTTACTTTTTACCGCGGAGTACTGCATATCAGTTTGCGCAGCTGGAACAATACGGACAATTGCTGCTTATGCTGCTGATTTTTACTCATACTTTATCAAAGATTCTTTATCCGCTGGCAGGCTTTGTGGCTGATATTATTATAACCATCGTCTTGCTGTTAACGGGCGGCGGTATCTGAAAGGGGTAGAAGAATGACAAAAAAAACTATCTTCAGCGGTATGCGACCGACAGGTCGCCTGCAGCTGGGCAATTTATTGGGGGCACTTGATAACTGGGTCAAGTTACAGGATGATTATCGCTGTCTGTTCGGTGTTGTGGACTGGCACGCTTTGACCACAGCTTATGAAGACCCGTCACAGTTACAGGAAAACACTTATCAGATGGTCATCGACTGGCTCTCAGCCGGCTTAGATCCGGAAAAAAGCATCATTTTCCGCCAGTCCGATGTGAAGGGACATGCCGAACTGCATTTGCTGTTATCAATGATTACACCACTTTCCTGGCTGGAACGCGTCCCCACCTATAAAGATCAAATCCAGCAGTTGAAAGAAAAGAACCTGGGGACTTATGGTTTCCTCGGTTATCCGCTGCTGATGGCCGCCGATATTTTGCTCTATCGCGCTGAGACAGTGCCCGTAGGGGAAGATCAAGTTCCTCACCTGGAAATTACACGGGAAATTGCCCGCCGTTTTAATTATCTCTACCAAACTGATTATTTTCCCGAACCGGAAACAATGCTCAATGAAGTAAAAATACTGCCCGGTATTGACGGCCGTAAAATGAGCAAGTCCTATGGCAATACGATTGACATGTCTGAAGCACCGGATGAAGTAAGAAAAAAAGTGCGGCAGATGGTGACCGATCCCGGCCGTATACGTAAAGATGATCCGGGTAATCCTGATGTTTGTACAGTTTATGCCTTCCACAGCATTTTTAATGCGGAGGAGCTGGCTGAGGTGGAGCGTGCCTGCCGCCGGGGTGAAATTGGCTGTGTGCAGTGTAAAAACAGGCTGGCAGATCGTTTGACCGCCTTCCTTGCGCCTATCTATGAAAAGAGACAGGCACTGGAAGGTCAGCTTGATTATATCCGTGATATTCTGCAGGAAGGAGCTAAACGTGCTTCTGTCATTGCGGAGCAAACAATGGATGAAGTGCGGGAGATTGTCAATTTAAAGCTCTAGCTGTTTAAGCCTCACGGTAAAATGAGACTGTTTGGTGTCGGCTGTGCCGTTGGTCCGCAGCGGTGACCGGCGGCTATCCGGCGTGTCAAGGAACCGTCCCCTGACACGCTGTTAAGGGAGAAAGGGAGCTTATGGTGGAATATTATGTAAGCCTGCCTGCCTTCGAAGGACCTTTTGCCCTGCTTTTTCATTTAATCGAAAAGGCAGAGGTGGATATTTATGATATTCCTATTGCTCAAATAACGGCACAATATCTGGAAACGCTGCAGCTGATGCGGCAGCTGAATCTGGAGGTCGCTTCTGAGTTTTTGGTTATGGCAGCTACTTTACTAAAAATTAAATCAAAAAAACTTTTGCCCAGCAGCATTGGCAGGGCAGAAGCGGATGAGGATGACAGCCTGGATATTGCCACAGAGGAAGAGTTAGTCCAGAGACTGCTCGAATACCGCCATTTCCGCGCCGTGGCCGAGAAGCTGCGCGTCTGTGAAACAGCACAAAAACG
>JAAYKP010000112.1 GCA_012522335.1 Bacillota bacterium | reverse complement strand
GACTCAAATTCCAAGATCCGGGGGTGTTTGGTAATAAGTTCGCGAGCTAAAATCGCAATATCCCGGGCGCTCATGTAGTGACCTTCTGCCGGCAGACCGGTGGCATTTTGAAACTTTGTATTGGTCATGCCCAGTTCCAGAGCCCGCTGATTCATTTGCTGCACAAATGCTTCCTCGCTGCCGGCCAATAGTTCAGCCAAAGCAACACAGCCATCATTAGCGGAAACGATGGAGATGCCGCTGATTAATTCTTCCACGGTAACTTCGGTATCTACCTGCAGGAACATTGAAGAGCCTTCCTTTTGCCAGGCCCGTTCAGAGACAATGGTGGTAGTATCCCAGTTAATATCACCACGCTCCAGTGCTTCAAAAGCCAGGAGAAGGGTCATCACTTTAGTGATACTGGCCGGCGGGCGGGGTTCGTCAGCATTTTTAAGGAACAGGAACTGCCCGGTTGAAGCCTCCATCAGGGCAGCCACACCGGCTGCTGTATCAAAGTTTTGTGCAGATACAGGTACTGAGAACAGTACCAGCAGCAAAGCAAGTAATAATGAGAGCAAACGTTTTTTTGTCATTTGATACGCCTCCTGGAGCAGAAACTTTTACATACATATATCTTATACGAAAATGCGGGTAAGAATCCAGAGCTAAGTACTGGGAAAACAGAAAAATTTGTCTCCTAAATTGTACAGCTTGTTTTAATCATGTATAATATTGATACTATTTGTAGGGAAAGTAGGGAACGGACTTGAGTGAAGGTTTAATTTTAGTGGTTGATGATGAAGAACATATTCGTGAATTAGTCCGTCTTTATTTAGAAAAGGCCGGTTTTACAGTAGCTGTGGCTGCAGACGGCGAGGAAGCTGTAGAGAGTGCGAAAAAGTTGGCACCACAATTGATTATTCTTGATATTATGCTGCCCAAAATGGACGGTTTGGCTGTCTGCCGTGAAGTACGTAAGTTTGCTGAGACGCCCATTATTATGCTGACGGCCAAGGGCGAGGAATTTGACAAAGTTTTAGGTTTGGAACTGGGAGCCGATGATTATATAACTAAACCGTTTTCCCCACGGGAACTGGTGGCCAGGGTAAAAGCTATTCTGCGTCGGGTTGCTGCTGATACCACGGCAGCAAATGATGATCAAATTTCCCTACCGGGTCTTACAGTTAATAAAGCCTCGCGCGAAGTGCATGTGCGTGGCCGTGAGGTCACGTTGACTCCGAAAGAGTTTGATTTACTGTGGTATTTGGTCAAAAACCCGGGCAAAGTTTTTACCCGGGAACAGCTGTTAACTGCCGTTTGGGGCTATGATTACTATGGTGACCTACGTACTGTGGATACACACATTAAGCGTTTGCGGGAAAAAGTGGAAAGGGAGGAAACAGGAGCAAACGCTTATCAGATTAAGACCATCTGGGGTGTTGGCTATAAATTTGAGGTGCAGGACGTATGAAGTTAAAGATATTTTCAAAGCTGCTGACGACTTATCTGGTGATCATTTTGGTCACCTTATTTGTTGTGGGTCTGGCGCTGACGCAGCTTTTACAAAACTATTTTTATGATGCCCGCGAAGGTGAGCTGCTGGCCAAAGGACAGGAACTGGCAGGCATTTATGCTGCTCAAATGCAGGGTTTTCAGGATCCCCGCGTGACTACTGACTTATTATATACTTTGGACCGTTTCCTTGATGCCCGGGTCCAGCCGGTAGACAGATCCATGTTGGGACTGGCCACATGTGCCGGTTTTGAGGACTTGGGACTGCCCTTAACAACAGAAGAACTGGATTTGCTGTTAACCGGTCATGCCATCACCAAACGCGGCTATCATTCACAGTCCAAGCTGCAGATGGCAACGGTAGTGGTTCCGGTAGTGGTTCGTCATGTAGTTGTGGGTGCCATCTTCCTGCATGCCCCCTTAACCGGTATTACACAAACCGTGAGTCAGGTACAGGGACTTATTTTTTATGCGGCAATTGTGGCGACGGTCCTGGCGATGATAGTAGGTTATTATATGTCTAAATCAATTTCCCAGCCTCTGCAGCAGATGACACGGGCTGCCCTGGAAGTGGCCGGTGGTAATTATCAGCAGCGGGTAGAGGTATCATCAGCCGATGAGGTGGGGCAGCTGGCTCAGTCTTTTAACCATATGTCATCTACTCTTAACCAAACAGTAGAAGCTCTGTCCCAGGAAAAGAATAAGCTGGAAAGCATTATGGTCAGTATGAATGAAGGTGTGCTGGCCATTGACCAGGAGGGTCAGGTTTTATTGGCCAACCCGCAGGCCAGAAAACTGCTGCAGTTGGCTGAGATGGACATCACGGGCGCAAAGATTGCACGGCTGCTGCCGGATGCAGCCATGTATAATCTATTTTTAACCGTGATTACTAAGGGTGAAGGGCAGGTGCAGGAGTTTACGCTGCCGGGAGGCAGAATCCTCTCGCTGCAGATAGCACCGCTGCGGCGTGAGCAGCAGCGGTGGGGAGCTGTCGGCATTCTGCAGGATGTTACGGAAGTGCGTCAGTTGGAGGAAATGCGCCGCAACTTTGTGGCCAATGTCTCGCATGAATTACGTACGCCCATGACTGCCATCCAGGGTTTTGTCGAGGCGCTGCTGGATGGATTGGCGGAGGATAAGGAGAGTCAGGAGCGTTATTTACAGGTGATTTTAGATGAGACGATTCGCCTCAATCGTCTGATTACGGATTTATTAGATTTATCCAGACTGGAAACGGGACAATTATCCTGGCCGCTGGAACCAATTGAACTACGCCCCTTACTGCAGGAAGTGTCCACTAAGCTGCAGCCGCAATTTGCCCGACAAGAACTTCAACTGCTGCTGCAGATTCCGGAGCGGCTGCCTATGGTGTTTGGTAACCGGGATCGCCTGCAGCAGGTGCTGATAAACCTGCTGAGTAATGCCCTTTCTTTTACGCCTGCGGGCGGCAGGGTTACACTTGCAGCGGCAGCTGAACACGACTGGGTGCGGGTTAGCGTGGAGGATACAGGTATTGGCATTCCTGCCGACGAGCAGGAGCTGGTGTGGGAGCGTTTTCATAAAGTTGATAAAGCCCGCACACGCAAACTGGGAGGTACAGGTTTAGG
>JAAYKP010000111.1 GCA_012522335.1 Bacillota bacterium | reverse complement strand
CCTTTAAGCCCGTTTGCAGCAAATAATAGTCTGCCTCAGAAGCATAATCTGTCCCTTCTGTAACCCAAAAAACATTAAAGTCATCTGCCAATTTGGCCAACATCCTCAATTGCTCGTAATGCCCTCCGGATGAAGAAATAAGGCATATTTTTATGTTCTCTCTTTGTTTTGGCATACGAAGCTTCCTTTAGCTAATTAAATAGAGGTAAAAGAGGTAAAACCAGCGCATTTGTGTATGAGTATACTTATCGTTACGACTGCTCTAAATTACTTTCATTTTCACTTTGCCAACGCAGATATAGATCAACAGAATTCTGAAGATGATCTTGATCTAAAATTATATACGAGACTCCATTAATCATCTTACCTGATCCTTTAAGTGAGAACGCTTCAACTTCATCCAACTTAAGCGAAGCCGCTCTTTTGGCAAAACTTAAAGACTGGGTAATTGTCATATCTGTGCGTACAAATTCTGCAGCTTGGGACATAAGCTGAGGAAGTTTTACAATACTTTTAGCCTGCAGCACTTCATTTGCCACTGCTTTCAGAAACTGCTGCTGGCGGCGCATACGGCCAAAGTCACCCTCACTGTCTTTACGGAAACGCACAAAGGCAAGAGCCTGAGCACCATTAAGCTTCTGAACACCCGGCTCCAATGTTACTCCCTCAACATTTTTTTCAGCTTTTACCGTCATGGCCTTTTCTACGTTTACAGTGACCCCACCCAAGGTATCAACAATACTCTGGAAACCAGCAAAGTTAGTATAAACATAATGGTGCATAGGTACACCAAGCAGTTTTTCTACAGTTGCCCGCATGAGATTGATGCCGCCAAAGGCCATGGCATGGTTAATTTTGTCCAAGCCGCGGCCGGGTATCTCTACCCGGGAGTCACGGGGGATGGAAATCATGGCTACTTCATCAGTATCATTGTTGATGCTGACAATAATGATTGTGTCAGCTCTGGCCGGTTCGTTAGTCCTTTGGTCAACACCTAAGATCATAATGTTGGTGATATCTTTATCAGGTTCATCTTTAATATTTTCATCGCGTACATAGTCATCATCCTGGGGAGGGTTATCGTATATCCTGGCCCAAATCGACCATGCCCAGGCTGTCACACCTACTACACAGAGTAACAATAAAAGGGCGACAATACGTTTGCCCTTTTTCTTCTTTTTCCTTGCCATTATTATTCTCCCCTCCACTGCAAATCCATGATAGACTTTTACTTAAAAACAGAGCAGTAATTGTTAGGACATGTATCAGATTTATTTAATTCTCTTGGGTGGCTGCAACTTCTTTATAGGTGGCAGCTTTACAGGCAGCCTGCACCAGGCTTTTATCCAGTATTTCGTTCTGTAAAAGGACATTACTGGGAATGGTACAATCATAGGCGATCACCGAATCGGCCAACTCTGCCGCAGCAGAAATCGTCACATTATCCCAGAGAATACCGCGTTTAATCACTGCCTTACGACCAATGGTGGTATTGCTGCCGATCACCACCGGACCGTAAATACAAGCACCATCCTCGATCACAACGTTATCACCAATTAATGCCGGGCCCACAAGCTTAGTATGGGGACTGATGGAAACACGCTGGCCCAGCCAGATATTGCCTTCAAAACGCTTACCGGGCAGCTCCACCTGGACAACACCGGTCAGCATATCGTAATGGGCTTCCTTATAGACATTCAGGTCGCCGACATCACACCAGTAATCCTGCATGACATAACCGGCCATGGCTTCCTTTTTGGCCAGCAGCTCGGGGAAAACCTGTTTGCCAAAATCATAGAAAGTATCGGCCGGGATATGGTCAAAAATGGCCGGGTCGAAAAGATAGATGCCGGTGTTGGCAAGATTGCTGATGGCTTCTTCTTTTTTTGGTTTTTCCTGAAAACGGATAATGCGGTTACCCTCACGGATAACTACCCCGTATTGGGTCGGGTCGGCTACCCTTTTTAAGGCCAGGGTAGCAATACCTTTGTTTTCCAGATGAAAGGCAAGGAATTTGTCCAGGTTGATATCGGTTAAGGCATCACCGCTGATGATTAAAGCCGGGTCACTGCCGAAAAAACTCTGTACACGCTTAAACCCGCCGGCAGTACCGAGAAGTTCCTTCTCGTAGGAGTAGCTGATATTAACACCGAATTTACTGCCGTCACCGAAATGTGCTTTGATTAATTCCGGTTTGTAGTGCAGATTGACAATAATGTCCTTAATACCATAGCGAGCCAAAAGACGTACGGCATACTCCATACAGGGACGGCCGGCCATCTGCACCATCGGTTTGGAAACAACATTTGTTAAGGGGCGCAGTCTTGTACCAAGACCGGCTGCCAGAATCATCGCTTTAATGGAAACCACATCCTTCGTAGATCTTACTATGCATAATTCAAGAAAAATCGACGAAATCCTGCTATAAAT
>JAAYKP010000110.1 GCA_012522335.1 Bacillota bacterium | reverse complement strand
TCAAAAGGTTAGAGCTGCCTTGGAATGCTGTTTTTTTGGAGATGGGAAAAGAGCTGCAGCGGATGAGCCAGCGCCGACAGCGGCAGGATTTCAGCCTGGATCGCCTTGACGCCATTAAATAAATATGACAAAAAAAAGACCGCAACGGTCTTTTTTTTGCTAATGTCATGAGCTGTATGGCGTTACTTCCTGGCAACAATCATATGTCCGACAGGTTGGTAGCCAATCCGGTGATAGATTGCTCCGGCAGCCGGGTTGTTGTAACTCAGACAACATATTAATCCCTGCTCAAGGTAGGTTTGTGAAATGGTAGAAACAACTGTGGAAGCATAACCCCTCTGCCGATATGGTTTTGCTGTACACACACCGCCGATATTAGCCAGACGTTCTGTGCGGGCCGAACACATGGCCAGTGAAGCAATTTCATCGTTTTCCCTCAGCAGGTAGACCCCGCCGTCACTGATATAAGTTTTTATTGCTTCTTCCTGAAAATCCAAACCGGAAAACTCCTCGATGGAGGTTAATAACTTGAGAATTGCTTCGGTGTGGGATAAATCTGCCTTGGTAACATTTAATTGTTCATTGATCAGGGGAGTAAAATGCTCCGGTTTTAACTCACAATAATAGTTACGATAGATATCAGTAAAGGAAAGGTGTGCAAAAAACTGCTCTGCTAAAATACTGCGTCCCACTAAGGTGTCATATTTAATAGCTTGGTCGCTTAAAAAAGCACAGACTTCTGCTGCCGGATAATGATCAGTATTACTATAAACAACCAGGGTATTATAATATTTGCCGAAAACATGCAGTAACTCCTGGGTGTGACTGAATATTCCCCAGATTGTAAAGACGCTGCTCTCATAACCATATTTTTCAATATCGGCTGTCAGAAACAAGGCAAATGTTGGCAGCTGCTGTAAAAAGTCCTGCACTTGCTGATGATCCTCTGCCGTTAACCTGCGAATCATGCTAACCTCTCCTTATTTTGCAGCAGGAAGCTGCTTTTCTTAATATTTTACCAGGGCAGACAAGAGATGGAAAGAGCGCGGAAAGATTTTACCGACCGGGAAGGAAATTATTAATCAAATCACGAAATACATGATGATAAGCTTCCGGAGGTGTAATTGTGGCCAGTCCGAAATTTAAAGATAAAAACATTGACTTGCTTTTTGAAGCAATTTTATTGTTAGAAAACGAAGAAGAGTGTTATCAGTTTTTTGAAGATGTTTGTACCATCAATGAAATCAAAGCTTTGGCACAGCGATTCCAGGTAGCCAAAATGCTGCACGAAGGTAATACCTATCAGCAAATAGAGCAGGAAACAGGTGCCAGTACTGCAACCATCAGCCGTATCAAACGATATTTAAACTACGGCGCAGGCGGCTATAAACTGGTGCTGGAGCGCTTAAAAAGCAATACACAAAATTAGAAAAGCAGTTAAGACTGCTTTTTCTACATGGGGCGCTTATTTATTCGGCGGTTATCTGATACAGTAAGCCGGTATAGTAGAGATTAACTTTGTTGCTAAGGCATCTGCAGTAGAGGGAGGCTGTAATGACAGAAATAAATTTTGGATTGAATGAAATGCAGCGTCGGGCTGTAGAATGTGTAGAAGGCCCGTTATTGGTTTTGGCCGGGGCTGGAAGCGGTAAAACACGTGTCATCACTCACCGTATCGCCTATTTGCTTGAACAAAATCTAGCGAAGCCGTGGGAGGTTCTTGCTCTTACTTTTACCAATAAGGCTGCCGAAGAAATGCGCGCGCGTGTTGCCCAGTTAGTGGGCACAATTCCCGGCATGTGGATTTCCACTTTTCATGCTGCCGCCGTGCGCATCCTTCGTGCCCATGCGGAACTGCTAGGTCTTAGTTCATCTTTTGTTATTTATGATGATGGGGATCAAATGACCCTGATGCGCAATGTGATGAAAGACCTTAATCTTGACAGTACGCAGTTTAAGCCGCGTGGTATGCTGGCGGCCATCAGTCGGGCAAAAAATGAACTGCTTGATGAAGATCAATATGAGGAGACGGCAGACAATTTTTATACCCGTACTGTAGCGCGCGTTTATAAAAGTTATCAGGAGCGCTTACGCCTGCATAATGCTTTAGATTTTGACGATTTGCTGTTCTACGTGGTAAAGCTGCTGCGGGAACAACCTGCAGTATTAAGTCATTATCAGCAAAAATTTCGTTATATTTTGGTTGATGAGTACCAGGACACTAACCGTGCACAATATGAAATTGTACTGCTGCTGGCAGGGGAACACCGTAACTTATGTGTGGTAGGTGACGATGACCAGTCTATATACCAGTTCCGTGGTGCAGATATTCGCAATATCCTAGGTTTTGAACGGGATTGGCCGGATGCCACGGTAGTAAAGCTGGAGGAGAATTATCGTTCCAGCGGTAATATTTTAGCGGCGGCATATCATGTGGTAAAACACAACCAAGGCCGTAAAGAGAAAAAGTTATGGACAAGGAGAGATGAGGGGGAACCGGTAATAGTGCATGCCGCTGAGGATGAACATCAGGAAGCACGTTTTGTTACCGGTGAAATTCGCCGACTTTCCTCACAATATGAGCAGTTTGCCGTTCTGTATCGCACTAATGCCCAGTCCCGAGCTCTGGAAGAAGCCTTGATCCGTGAGAATATTGCTTATCAGATCATAGGTGGGGTGCGTTTCTGGGAACGTAAAGAGGTAAAAGATATTCTCGCTTATCTGCGGGTGCTGGACAATCCTGCTGATGATATCAGCCTGCTGCGGATTATTAATGTGCCGCGCCGCGGCATTGGCAGCAGGACTATTGAGCGCCTGCAGGCTTTGGCCGCTGAAAGGAACTGCCCCCTTGCCGAAATATTACCGGCGGCGCAGGAAGCCGGCTTAACGTCTGCTCCTCTCAAAAAGGTAAGTGAGTTTACTGCCTTGTTGGAAAACTTGCATAAAATGAGGGAATACTTAAGTTTGGACGAACTGGTAGAACAGGTAATCACCAAAAGCGGTTATCTGGAAGATCTGCGCTCTGAAAGAACTGAACAGGCGCAAAGCCGGGAAGAAAACTTACGGGAGTTTATAACTGTAGCCCAAGAATTTCAGCGCACCAGTGAAGAGCAAACTTTGACTGCTTTTCTTACACAGCTGGCTTTGCTTACAGACTTGGATACATTAAGTCAGGAAGATGCCCCGCGTGTAGTTTTGATGACGCTGCATGCGGCCAAAGGTCTGGAATTCCCCGTGGTTTTTATGACCGGAATGGAGGAAGGATTGTTTCCTCATATGCGCTCTTTCGAGACTGCAGATGGGATCGAAGAAGAGCGTCGCTTATGTTATGTAGGCATAACCAGGGCACAACAGCTGCTTTACCTGACATATGCCCGCCACCGCAACATTTTTGGCAGCATGATGCACGGTCTGCCCTCACGTTTTCTCCGGGAAATACCTCCCTCACTGCTGCAGGAAGCCGAGAGTACGACCCGGCCGACAGCCGCAGCTGCACCCGGTGAGGCCGGAGAGTTGACGGTTGGTGACAAAGTTGAACATAGCAAATGGGGGCGCGGGGAAGTAAGAAGTGTTGATGCCCTGAGTGACGGTGATATTGTTCTGACCATTTTTTTCCCCAGTCTGGGACTAAAAAAAGTTATTGCCCGTTATGCGCCTTTGCGTAAAGTAGAGTGAGGTGCTGCAGATGAGCCGAGAAAAAGCTCTGACGGAAATAGAACAGTTAAGACAGGAAATAAACGAACATAATTATCGCTATCATGTACTTGATGAACCGACAATTTCAGATGCCGAGTTTGATGCCTTAATGCATAGGCTGCTGAGATTGGAGCAGAAGTACCCTGATTTGGTTACGCCTGATTCTCCGACACAGCGTGTTGGCGGTCAGCCGCGTGCCGGGTTTGTCCAGGTAGAGCATCGTTTTCCTTTACTATCTCTGGATAACGCCCTTAGTCTTGGTGATTTACGTGATTTTGTGCGCCGCGCCAAAAGTTTGGCGCCGGAGGCAGAACTGGAATTTGTCGTTGAATTAAAAATTGATGGCCTGGCTGTTTCTTTGCAGTATGAAAATGGCGTATTGGTCCGAGGGGCTACCCGGGGAGATGGTGAGGTCGGTGAAGATATCACCCATAATTTACGTACCATTAAAAGCATTCCCTTACGCTTGCGTCAGCCGCTGACCCTGGAAGTACGCGGAGAAGTCTACATGCCCCGCGCCGCTTTTTTGGCCCTTAATGAAGAACGGGCGGCTCAGGGACAACCGCTGTTTGCCAATCCACGCAATGCTGCTGCCGGCAGCCTGCGGCAGTTAGATCCCAAAATAACAGCGTCCCGGCAGCTGTCCATGGTTACCTACAGTCTTGGTTATTCTCCCGATTTAAAACCGGCAACACATTACGAAGCGCTAATGGCACTGCAGCAGTTAGGACTGCGCGTCAGTCCCGAGCTTAAGGTTTTGCGGGAGCTTGAGGCAGTGGTGGAATACTGTGAAAGCTGGCGGGAAAAACGTTACGAACTGCCATATGATATTGATGGTTTAGTGATCAAAATCAACAGTCTGGCCTTACAGCAGCAGCTCGGCACTACTGCGAAAAGTCCCCGCTGGGCCATTGCGTATAAATTTCCGGCAGAGCAGGCCGTAACTAAAGTGTTAGGTATTACGGTGCAGGTTGGCCGCACCGGTACCCTGACCCCTATTGCTGAATTGGCTCCTGTCAAATTGGCCGGAACCACAGTGAAGCGGGCCAGCCTGCATAACGAAGATATTTTACGGGAAAAAGACGTACGCATCGGCGATCATGTTATTATACAGAAAGCCGGCGAGATCATTCCGGAAGTAGTTGAAGTTGTAAAAGCAAAACGCAGCGCTGAGGAAAAACCATTTCATATGCCTGCAGTCTGCCCTGCCTGCGGCAGTCCGGTAAAACGTCTGCCGGGTGAAGTGGCGCTGCGCTGTCCTAATCCCGCCTGCCCGGCCCAGGTGCTGGAGCGGATTGTTCACTTTGCTTCCCGGGGGGCGATGGATATCGCCGGACTCGGACCGGCGGCAGCTGAACAGCTGTTGACTGCCGGCTTAATTCAAGATGCGGCAGATATTTATACTTTATCTGATAAAAAGTCTGCGCTGCTGCAGCTGGAGCGAAAAGGAGAAAAATCGGTAGATAATCTGCTTGCTGCCATTGAAAAAAGTAAAAAACAACCGCTCTGGCGTTTGCTGCATGGGCTCGGTATTCGTTTTGTCGGTGACCGTACAGCTAAAATCCTGGCCGACCATTTTGGTTCCTTAGACGCTATTATGGCTGCTGACCGCGCAGAGTTGGAAACGGTACCGGAAATTGGCCCTAAGATTGCTGAGAGTATCACTGAATTCTTTAGTCTTGAATCCTCACAGAGTTTGGTGACCCGCCTGCGGCAGGCCGGCCTTAATTTTGCGCAGGAG
>JAAYKP010000109.1 GCA_012522335.1 Bacillota bacterium | reverse complement strand
TGTCCAAAGTTAGGGGTTTGAACCGGATCTGGTGGGGGTGGAGGCGGAGGAGGTTCTACTTTCACGGTAGTACTGATAGTTGACGATTTTACTCCTTCCGCATTAATGGCAGTAATCTGGTAACTATAGGTGCCGGGTGCTAAACCAGTGTCGACAAATGTTGTGCCGGTGAAGGGAGTGCTGGTTAGGTTGGTGAAGCTGCTCTCACCAGGACCTTTACGGGCAATTAAGTAGCCGCTGGCACCGCTTGCTGCCTTCCAGCTTAACTCTACATCACCATTATCATTTATCTGTCTGGCTTTCAGATTGCCTACATTAGATGGGCGGGAAGTATGTTTATCGCAAACCTCGTCCTCCTTAGGCGGCATTAACTCAGCATCCTTGGGGATTCGGCCGACCCGTCCCGGCCAACGTCTGTCTGTCTTAATGTATTCCGGTCGTTTAAGGAATACTCTTGTTTCCCGTAATTCTTCGGGACAGAACTCTGTTGGCAGCAGACCTGATTCCGAACAGACTTCAACCTGCACGTGCATCTCACAAGTCCCCTTGGGAACTGTACTGCTGGTAAACCAGTCGCTGACGATATGTTCATCAGGACAAGACTCTCCCGGTAACAGTCCACTCTTGCTGCAGATTGTTACTCTCCGTAACCCGCTGGGACGTTTAAAATCCAACTTCGGCAGTCCTTCATGAACTGCTCTTAAAATGGGATTCATAAATCCGGGTGTAATTTCAAAAGAACGGTAACTGCCTTCAGCCTTCGGATTTGGCCAGGAGTCCTGCCCTATCCAAAAGACGGTTACATATTGTGGTGTATAAGCTGCCATCCAGGCATCATGCGCATATTCGCTGGTGCCGGTTTTTACAGCCACTGTACGTCCGATGCGTAGCGCAGTGGCTGTACCGGTGCGAACTGTATCAATTAAAGCACTTGTTGTGAGCCAGGCCGCTTGCGGTGATAAAATTTCTTCTTTGTTGGGCTCATGTTCATACAGCACATTACCGTCGCTATCTACAATTTTGGTAATGGTAGTTAAATCGGTACGGATGCCTTCATTAGCGAGGACGGAAAAGGCTTGGGCTGTATCCCAAACGCTAACACCTTCACTTAAACCACCAACAACCATACTGAGACCATGATCGTTGGTCAGGGAGGTGAGCCCCATTCTCTCTGCATACTTTTTCCCTTTTTCTACCCCTAATTGATCCAGCAGACGAATGGCGGGGATATTATAAGAGTTGGCAATAGCACTACGAACAGTGACCAGTCCGCGAAAAGTCATGTCATAGTTATTGGGAAAATAGCCGCCCTTAAAAATAGCCGGGGCATCATCTAACACTGTTCCGGGTGAAGCTAATCCTTCATTAAAGGCAGGAGCGTAGGCAATAATCGGTTTTAAGACAGAGCCGGCCTGCATGCGCCCCTTTGTTGCCCTGTTGAAGACATTAATTTCCGGTTCATACAAACGTCCTCCTACCAAAGCGGCTACATGGCCTGTTGTAGGATCGGCTACGACTACAGCTGTTTGTGGTTGGATGGGCTTTGTTTCTTCTGTGCGAAAACTTTTCCGGTAATTCTTGGGGTTATCTAAAATATCAACTACAGCCTGCTGAATTCTTTGATCCAATGTAGTATAAATGTGCAGACCGCTGGTATATAGTTTGCTTTTAATTTCGGCAATGCTTAACTCGGCAAATTCCGGGACAGTGGCAAGTATTTCCGGTGCCTCATCTAAAATAACATGATCTACAAACCAAGGGTGTGGATAGGAACGATCCGGCAGACCGGAGAGCACAATTTCCTCTGCTTTCGCCGCCTCGGCTTCGGCCTGCGTAATGGCTTCTGTTTCAACCATCCGGGATAAAATCAGTTCTTGTCTCTTCTTGGCTTCTTCAAAATTGCGGTAGGGTGAATATTTGCCCGGGAGGTTGGGAATCCCCGCTAACATGGCTGCTTCAGCAAGAGTTACATCTTTGGCGCTTTTGCCAAAATAAGTTTGTGCTGCTGCTTCCACACCATAAGCGTTAAAATCGAAGAAAATTCGATTCAGGTAAAATTCCAGAATTTCATTTTTACTGTAGATGCGTTCCAGCTGATATGATAAATATAATTCCTGTAACTTTCTTTTAATAGTACGTTCCGGAGTTAAGAAAGTGTTCTTGACTAACTGTTGGGTTATGGTGCTGCCGCCCTGCATTTTACCGGTTTGGTTGGTGAGGTTGTAAATAAAGGCGCGGAACATGCCGCGGGCATCAAAACCGGGATGATCGTAAAAACGTTCATCCTCAATGGCAATAAAGGCATCTATTAAATAGGGTGAAATCTCGTCAAGGGAGACGATAATCCGGTTTTCAGCACCCATCAGCGGCGTGACCAGTTGTCCATCTTTATCATATAAAAAGGATGTGCGTGCCGGTTCCAGTTGGGTAGGATCAAAGGGAGGCAGATCCTGCATGTAGTATCTCACGGCAGCGTATGTAGTTATGGCTGTTACTGCGGCGAAGACGACAAAGATAATGGAGAGAATAAAAAATAAACGCTTTAGTCTCTGTTTGCGTAAATTTTTATTCTGTTCATGCTTTTTACTATTGTTTTTCCCCTCTTTTGCTTCTTTTGACATAATGTTCTCCTTTCCCAAGAGAAAACTCTATGCCGACATTATAACATACATTTCAGAATTCGGTAAATGTTTAAATCGTTAGGTATTTGTAATAAAGCCCTTGTAAAAGAGGGCTGCCGGCACAGAATCGCGGTAGAAGATATGTAATAGTGATGAAGGAAGAAATAAGCAGTTTATCGCCAAAAACACTCTGACAGACGCGAATCTTTTAAAAATAGACAGATCAAGCCGCAGAGTTAAAATATTAACAAAACTTAAAACCTGATGCTTGGGGAGAATGAAAACATTAGGTAGAAGACTTTGCCTTTAAGCAAAAAGGCAGAGACAGAAATCCCGCTTGGTCGCTAAAAGTGTTAGCATTTAAGCACATTTTGCGTCTCCTTTCATATAATATATGGGGAGTGATGTGCAATGCTGCGGCGCCGCCTTATCATAAGACGAGAAACCAGGATTTTTTTTCTTTTAGCACTTCTTATTTTTCTCATTATTCGCTTATTCATTTTGCTTGAACACAATTTACGCCCGACCATTTTGCGGGCGGCAGGAGTGCGGGCCAATCATATTGCGACTGAGGCCGTTAATGAAGCCATCTTAAAAAACGTGGCAGAAGGTGTTAGCTATCAGGATCTCATTCTCTTAGTTAAAGATGACAGCGGCCGCATCGTGTTTTCCCAGGTAAATAATGCCGCACTCAGCGGCATTATTGCTGCGGCAAATTTGCATGCTCAAAAAGCCTTGGCTTCAGTTTCTCGTGAAAAAATACAAATCCCCTTGGGACAGGTATTTGATAGTTACTTGTTGGCTCATGTGGGACCGAGAATACCTGTCCGAATATCTCCCCTGGGGGTGGTCAAAACCAATTTAATTGATAAGTTTGAAAGCGCCGGGATAAATCAGGTTCGTCATAAAATATATTTAGAAGTGCAGGCTGAAATGCAGGTGGTTATCCCCCTGATGGCGGAAAAAAAGGAAGTCTCAACCACCATACCACTGGTTGACGCTATTTATCCCGGCGAAGTCCCCCGTACGGTGATTGACCTCCAGTTCATCCCGGCCGGTCTGCAGGAATGAAGTTACAGCATTGTGGTTATTACTGAATAAACTGCGAAGAGGATTGCGCCAAAGGGTATGGACATAACCAGGGCGCCGGCAGCCCAAAAACCCAGACCGAAAACAAACCCTCGCTTAAACTCATTATCCTCTGCTTCCTGTACTTTTTCCGGCGCTATTGTCTCCCGATCTTCATCTTCCGGAATTTCAGGTGCAACCTCGATTTCATGCTCAGCCGTTATTTCGTCTAAAAATGTTTCATCAAGTAGATCTTCCCACTCCTCCTGCAGCAGCTCGTTTTCATTATTGGTTGGCAGTTCTGTCATTAGCTTCCTCCCCCTCCGATAAAGAAAAATCCTTTATATCTTATGGTCCGGTTCAGCTAAACATGCTTGGGGGACGGGCTAAGCTAATGGTGCTTACTTAAATTTTTTAATCTGCTTTGTGTTAATTAGCCTTTTGCACATAATTAGTTTTAACTTTTTCAGTCATGGTAACTAAACTGACCCCGACAATCACGATGGCGCCACCAAGCAGCTGTCCGGCTGCCACAGCTTCTTTTAAAAGGATCGCTCCGCCCAGAACACCAAAGACCGGGATGAGATTAATGAAGCTGGTTACAACTGCAGTGCCTAGTTCCTGTAAAGCATATAGATACAAATAGTAAGCTGCTGCTGAACAGAAAAGACCCAGGTAAAGTAAATTTGCAGCCACTTTACCTTGTAATAAGGCAGCATCTGCACCCTGAGGCAGAACGGAGAAGCCTAATACGACCATCCCTACTACAGCTTGGTAAAAATTTACCACAATGCTATCGTAGTTACGCAGTAAAGGTTCATTTAAACGAGTGTAAATTACCCAGGTACAGGCAGCACCGAATACCAATAAATTGCCTTTCAGACTGGTTAAGGAGAGATTGCCATCACTGCCTGAGCGGATCAGCAGGTATACACCAATAAAAGAGAAAAGTACTCCCAGCCAGCGTTGGGGAGAATGTTTTTCTTTAAACAGAATTGCTCCGGCCAACACATTTAGTACCGGAATGGTAGCAATAATTAAGGAGCCCATCCCGGCAGTAGTAAAACGTAAACCGTTATTTTCAAATAAAAAGTAAATAAAATTGCCGCAGAAACCACCGGCAGCCACGCGCAGCAGATCCTTTTTATGTACAGGTTTTTTCTTAGCAATCACAAAAAGTAGACCCAGGGCAGCCGAGGCAATCAGTAAGCGATAGAAAGCAATTTGTTCAGGCAGAAGCGAGTCTAAAAGCACTTTTGTACTGCTGTAGGAGAGCCCCCAAAACAAAGTAGTGGCAAAAATAGCAAGAACAGCCTGTAATTTAACTTTAGTTTGCATAGATATCCTCTTTCACAGTTTTAATATTGAATTATAGCATAGTATAGCGAGGGCAGCAATAAACTTAGAGGTTGACCTTTCTCTTCAGTCATACTATGATTAAAGTGATTTGGGAAGTCCCAAGCATCTTTGGATAAATAATATATTAAAGAGAGCGAGTTCCATGAATAAGGACAAATCTTTATTATTTGTAGTACAGCAGCACCAAGCCATGTTCATGCATTGGGATTTTCGTCTGGAGATGGATGGCGTGCTGGTTTCCTGGTCTATTCCTGACGGCCCTTGTACAGATCCCCGGACAGAACGCCTGTGTTTTCGGGTTGAGGATCATGTTTACGGCTATAAAGATTTTGAAGGCATTATTCCCGGTAACGATTATAGTTCCGGCAAAGTCATTATTTGGGATAGGGGAGAGTATAACCCTCATAATATAGAGGCGGCGTGCCGGCTGCATGAAACATGGCTTGCTGCCGGCAGGCTGGAATTTACCCTCTATGGGGAAAAACTAAATGGAAGCTGGCTGCTTACACGTACACCGGAAAAGATGTATGGTGAGGAAACCTGGCTGCTGCGTAAAGTGCAGGATCAATATGCGGCAGGCGGCGAAATTGTCCAAGAATGTCCTCGCTCTGTGGTGTCCGGAAAAACAGTGGAGGAAGTAACTGCTGCTGACGGAGTTTTTAATTTAGATAACTATAAGTAAAGGCGTTTACTCACGACAAAATTCAAGTTTGATAAAGGTTGACAAATATCGCAAGTCATGTTAATATAACATTCGTGCCGGTTCTCATCTACATACCTGCCGCAGACAAAACAGACTTCAGACCGGCGTTTTTCTTCTTACCACAAACTGGC
>JAAYKP010000108.1 GCA_012522335.1 Bacillota bacterium | reverse complement strand
ATTTTCGGCCTTTTCTAAACGGCGGCTTAATTCCTCCATAATTTTAAAAGCAATGGCCGGATATTTCTGCATTAATTTTTTTAACTGCTGACCTTCAATCATGCACATGGTGGTGTCGGTAATGGCGACCGCATTATCTGTCATGGGCTGGGAGCTAAAAAGGGTCAGTTCGCCCATGAATTCACCCGGCCCCAGTACGCGGATGACCTGTTCTTTACCGGTGGGGCTTAAGCGGGAAATCTTCACATAACCTTCGTGAATGACATACAGCTTCTCCCCTTTGTCACCGGCCAGATAAATCATTTCCCCTTTAGTATAGCTTTTATGTCCGGTGATGGCGGCCACTTCCTGTTTTTCCTCGGCGGAAAGACCGCTGAAAATGGGGACAATATCAATACAGCTGCTGTAGTCAGCATGGTGGCAGTCACATTTCATTTAGCTTCCCTCCTGCGGCTACTTTTTTCTCTTTGGTCCTATTATCCCCTGTCGGGACGGCCGCGGTCAAGCGGCAGCACGTAAAATAAATGAGCCGCCGGCAGGGAAATGGCAAAGGATCTTTAAAGAGATAAGCAGGAGTGCGCGCTGATGATTTGCAGAGGAGGGTTAACCGTGACAGTGGAGATTAGAGTGCTGTATGAGGATAATCATTTGCTGGTGGTGGAAAAACCGGCAAATATGCTGACGCAGGGAGATAAAACGGGTGATGCCGATTTATTAAGTATATTAAAGCAAAAACTAAAGGAAAAATATCAGAAACCGGGCAATGTTTATTTAGGGCTGGTGCACCGTTTAGACCGGCCCACGGGCGGAGCCCTTGTCTTGGCCAAAACATCCAAGGCGGCTGCCCGTTTGGCGGCGCAGCTGCGGGAGCACACTTTCAACCGGGCATATTTGGCCGTGGTGCACGGCCGGCTGCCGTCGGAGCGGGGTAAATTAGAGCACTATCTGCGAAAGGACAGACGCACTAATACGGTGACTGTAGTTAAGAGCAGCAGTGCAGGCGCCAAAAAAGCCAAGCTTACTTATCAGGTGCTGGGCAGCGTCAGCAGCTACAGTTTGCTGTATGTGCAGCTGGAGACGGGGCGGGCGCACCAGATTCGTGTACAGCTGGCAGCCGCCGGCTATCCCTTATTTGGCGACCAGCGTTACGGGCAAAAAGTAAACCGGCCCGGACAGCAGCTGGCGCTGTGGTCCTGCCGCTTAAGTTTTCTTCACCCAACCCGCAAAAGGGAGGTAAACTTTTTCAGCTTTCCGCCCCACACCTACCCCTGGACGCTTTTTGCCTCAGAGTCACTGCTGAAAGATATGATTCAGTAAGAATTGCCGCGCTCGGCTTTGCTATAATGGAGGGAACAGCAGGGGTAATGTCTGCTTGCGGCATTACCCAGATCAGGAGGGACAAACAATGTCAGCACAAAGTAGAAAGTCAGGTAAATGGGTGGTTTTAGCGGTATCATTTTTACTCATGTTTACTTTTGCCATCTCTCTGCAGGCTCTGCCGCCGCTTTTTGCGTGGCTGCGGCAGGAGATTGCTTTTTCTGATTCCCAGGCCGGAACCTTAATGGGCGCCTATGCCATTCCGGGCATCCTGCTGCCTTTTCTGGTGGCGGTCCTGGCGCGGCGTTTTAAACAGAAAACTCTGCTTTTGGCGGCCTTACTGCTCATGGGCGTGGGCTTAACTGCCTTTTCCCTGGTCAACTCTTTTCCGCTGCTGCTGCTTTGCCGTGTGCTGGCCGGCAGCGGCGCCACGGTCTTGCTGGTTTTGGCACCGCTCTTGGTGACGCAAACCTTTGCCCAGCAGGAACTGGGCATGGCCATGGGGATTTTTAATATGGCGGTCCCCCTGGGGACAGTGGTGGCGGCCAATCTGTTTGGCGCCTTAGGGCCGCTTTTTGCCTGGCGGCTGCTGATCCTGGGCATTGCGGTCTGGGTAGGCATCGTCTTTATCCTCTGCAGCCTGGCGCTGCCGGCCGCGGCGGCAGCAGAAGTGCCGGAAGAAGAGGCAGCGGCGCCGGCGGCAGGCCCGGCTTTCAATTTAAGTTTAGGGCTGTTGGCCTTCGTCTGGGCGCTGGCCAATCTGCAGATGATTGCCTATGTCACTTTTGCGCCTCAATTCTTTCAGACAGCCGGCTTAACAGGCGCCAGGGCAGCCCTGCTGGCCAGTTTTATCATGTTGGTGCCGGTCTTTTTAAGTGCCCTGGCGGGGATGATCCTTGATAAGACGGGTAGAAAAAAAGAGTTGCTGCTGGCCGGTACCCTGCTCATGGCGGCGGCCTTTGTATGCTTCGGCCAAAATCTGTCCGGTTTAGCGGCCTGGGCCCTGCTGTTAGGGATCGGCTTTACGCCCATTGCCGTGGTTGTTTTTGCGCTGCTGCCGGAAGTGGTGCTGCCGCCGCAGGTAGGCTTTGGTTTGGCTGTTTTAACGGCCGCCGCCAATGTCGGTCTGACGGTGGGCCCGGCAGCTTTCGGCTGGCTGCTGGATGTAACAAAGAGAAATTTTGCTGTTGGCTTTATGGCTTTAGCCGTCGTTTCCCTTGTTATTACCCTGCTGACGGCAGGATTAAAAACAAAAAGAAGTTTAGAAAAATAAATGCGGGGGAAGCTAAAAGATGGATGATTGCTGTGCGGAAGCTCATCACATGAGAGCAAGCAAAAATGCAAATACTGTAGCTAAAGAACAGATCTTAAAGGAGGCTCTGCCATGTTAAGCAAAAGGGAAAATATGTGGGAAGTTATTAAAGGCGGTAAGCCGGATCGCTTTGTTAATCAGTACGAAGCCCTGGGGATAGTGGGGGGAGACCCCATTTCGGCACGTAACCCCAGAGCAACACCGGGCGGTGAAGTGGTAGACTTTTGGGGTGTGACCCATCGCTGGCCGGAACATGTGCCCGGCTCTTTCCCGGTGCATGATGAAGAACATAAACTGCTGAAGGATATCACCAAGTGGCGGGAAGTACTGAAGGCGCCTTCCCTGGAGACAAAGCCGGAGGAGTGGAAAGAGATTCAGGAGCAGGCAGCCAAAATTGACCGCCGGGAACAATTCGTCACCATTTTTGGCGCGCCGGGTATCTTTGAGCAGCTGCACTATTTTATGGGCATGGACGACACCTTAATCAATTTTTATGAAGAACCGGAAGCCATGCATGAATTGATAGAGTTTATCACCGACTGGAAGCTGGGTTATGCTGAACAGCTGGTGAAGTATGTTAAACCGGACTGCCTTTTCCATCATGATGACTGGGGCAGTCAGATTAACTCTTTCCTGGCGCCGGAGATGTTTGCCGAGTTTATCGTCCCGGCCTACAAAAGACTGTATGGCTTTTATAAAGAGAATGGCGTAGAATTAATTATCCACCATAATGATTCCTTTAGTGCCAACCTGGTTCCCTATATGATTGAGATGGGTATTGATGTCTGGCAGGGTTGTATGACGACCAACAATACTCCGGAACTGGTGAAGCAGTACGGCGGTCAGCTTACTTTCATGGGCGACCTTGATAACGGGCTGCTTGACCGCGAGGATTGGTCAGAAGAGTTAATTGCCAAGGAAGTGGAGCGGGCGTGCAGAAGTAACGGTAAGCTCTACTTTATTCCCTGTTTAGTCAGAGGCTTACCGGGCAGTACTTACCCCGGTGTCTATGAAGCCGTCAGTAAAGAAATTGACAGAATGAGTAAGGAAATGTTTTAAACAGACGAGGAGGAAGGCTTAATGAGGAAACTGCTGCCGGTACTGGCAAAGTTTTGGGCCCGGGTTTGTGGAGTAGATCAACCTGTGAGCTGGATTGACAGGCTGTGGAAATGAGGGGCCTCGTGTACCCTGGAGGTTTCAGGGCCGGTCATCGCGAGCAGCAGCAAAGAGGGCGGCAGTCAAGAAACCGATACAGCCGCCGAGCATCAGCGTTAATAAATACCACATGTGCATCCCACCTTTCCGGTAAAGCTGCCGTCCCCATTATTTATTGACGTTAAGGCGGCAAAATATAACCGGTAAGTCAATCAGGAACAGAAGGCACTGTCCGCGGGCAGTGCCTTGTTATTTTATTAAACCTTTAGCCGGCTTTAAGAAAAAATTAAGATTTTCCCCCGGGGATTTTTATTTTTGCCTGGTAGAATAAGCGGTGTTAATAAAATGAGACGAGGGGAAGTAAAGCATGGAAATCTTACGCGTGGAAAATTTAACAAAAGTGTACGGCAGCGGTGCTGCACAGGTTAATGCTTTGGCAGGTGTTTCCTTTACTGTGAACAAGGGGGAGTTTGTCGCCATTGTGGGGGCTTCCGGTTCCGGCAAGTCTACTCTGCTGCATATCCTGGGCGGTGTAGACCGGCCTACCGGCGGTAAAGTGATTATTGAGGGGACAGATATTTACCGGCTGCAGGAAGCAAAGCTGGCTGTCTTCCGGCGGCGGCATTTAGGTCTCATTTATCAGTTTTATAATTTAATTCCCATTTTAAATGTGGAGGAAAATATTACACTGCCGCTGCT
>JAAYKP010000107.1 GCA_012522335.1 Bacillota bacterium | reverse complement strand
CCCTGAGAAGAGGCAGCTCCCGTTAGTAACTGGAATAGTGTAGATTTCCCGGCCAGTGCCGGGCCAATAATACCTATTTTCATAATCCTTAACACCTCACGCTACCAATCATAGCGCAGGCCAAAGCACCCTGTCAACTATCGGCAAAATTTTGTCTCCTGCCTGTCAAAGTCTTCAACCGCAGCGTTTAGAGATATTTAACTACTAAGTCGCCCACCTCTTGTGTAGTGTAACCCATCTGGCCTGCGGCCAAACTTTTCAGATGTTTTTCACAGACTTTCATTATCGCTTTTTCTATTTTTTCTGCAGCAGCCGTTTCGCCCAGAGTATCAAGCATCATACCGGCCGCGCCTATGGCAGCCAGAGGATTAACTACATTCTGACCGGTATATTTGGGCGCGGAACCGCCGATGGGCTCGAACATGGAAACGCCACCCGGATTAATATTACCACCGGCTGCAATGCCCATGCCGCCCTGCAGCATGGCACCAAGGTCTGTAATGATGTCACCAAACATGTTTTCCGTTACAATTACATCAAACCATTCGGGGTTTTTTACCATCCACATGACTGTAGCATCAACATGGGCGTAATCACGGGTAATATCAGGGTAGTCCCTGGCGCCAACTTCATGGAAAACACGCGACCACAGATCAAAAACATAAGTAAGTACATTAGTTTTGCCGCACAAGGTAACCTTTTTACCTTTATTGCGCCGTCTGGCATATTCAAAAGCATAACGCAGACAGCGTTCCACCCCCATGCGGGTACAGACTGATTCCTGAATGGCAATTTCGTGCGGCGTTCCTTTACGCAAAATACCGCCGGCGCCGGCGTATTGGCCTTCCGTGTTTTCGCGCACAACCACAAAATCGATATCTTGTGGCCCTTTATCCTTCAGGGGAGTTTCTACGCCGGGAAAAAGCTTGATGGGGCGTAAATTTATGTAAAGATCCAGTTCAAAGCGTAAGCGCAGCAGTAGGCCTTTTTCCAGAATGCCCGGCTTGACTTCAGGATGACCAATAGCTCCCAGGTAAATGGCATCAAAGTTCCGTAATTCAGCCAGGACGCTGTCGGGCAGAATTTCACCTGTACGTAAATAACGTTCCCCGCCTAAATCATAATGCGTATAATTTAGCTGCAGTCCCTCCGTATCGCTCAGCGCATCAAGGACTTTTAACCCTTCACGGATTACTTCCGGACCTATTCCATCACCGGCAATGACGGCAATATTATACATTGAAATTCCTCCCATTCTCGGTAAAAGTATTGTTTTTTATTGTATTACATCCTAAGGAAAAAGGAAAGAGGAATCGGTTAACAGGAATAAACAAGCCCGCTCGCGAAATTAAAATGATAAGAACTACCGCTGTGTATTAAACTGCATGAGCGCAAAATAACGGGGGAGATGTTGATGTCCATACGTTTTATTCTGGGCCGCGCCGGCAGCGGGAAAACTTTCACCTGCCTGCAGGCGATAGCCGCAGCAAGTAAGGCTGAACCGCTGGGGGCGCCTTTAATATTTTTAGTGCCGGAACAAGCTTCTTTGGAGATGGAGAAAGAATTAGTTAAACTGTGTGGAGGAGGCAGCTTTCGTGCGCAGGTATTGTCTTTTCGTCGTTTGGCCTACCGCCTGCTCCAGAGCGGCAGCCGGCTGCCGGTAATGACGGAATTAGGACGGCAGCTGCTCTTAAGGCGTTTACTCCAGGAAAAGGCGGCAGAATTTTCAACATTTGCCCGGGCTGCCCGGCAGCCGCGTTTTTGTGAACAACTGGCGCTGCAGCTGCGGGAATTTAAACATTATCAGGTTACGCCGGAAGATATTTCTGCTTTGGCTAACAGTGAGCAGTGTCCCGCAGCTCTGCAGGGGAAACTAAATGATCTGGCCGCCATTTACAAGGCTTATGGTGCTGCCACTGCCGGTCACTATCTTGACCCTGAAGATACCTTAACGCAGCTGGCGGTGGCCATTGCTGCCGGTGGCCTGCCGCGGGAAACGAGGGTATGGATAGACGGTTTTGCCGGGTTTACGCCGCAGGAGTATACGGTGCTGGCTGCTTTAATGAGCTCCGTAACTCATGTGGAAATAGCACTGTGTCTTGATCCGCGCCGCAAACAGCAGCCGCAGGAGGAAGATTTGTTTCATCCTACACAGGATACATATTGGCGCCTGCGCCGTTTGGCCGGTGAAACTGCAGTTAAAGTGCTGCCGCCCCTGGAACTGCCCCAGGCTGACCAGCCGACTCGTTTTAGTGCTGCAGCGCCGCTGGCTCATTTAGAAGCAAATTTTGCTGTGTATCCGCTCACCCCCTATGTCAAGCCAACCCCAACTGTGCAGTTGGTAACAGCAGCCAATCCGCGGGCGGAAGTGGAGGCAGTGGCACGTGATATTATCCAGCGTGTACGGCAGCAGGGCTGGCGTTATCGGGATATTGGCATTATTTTACGTAATTTTGCCACTTATCATGATCTGGTGGCAGCCATCTTCCTCGACTATGATATTCCTTTTTATGTGGATGAAAGGCGTTCAGCTGCCCACCATCCGCTGGTAGAGTTTGTCCGCTCTGCTGTTGATACGGTCTGCAGTAATTTGCAGCAGCGGCCGCTGCTGCAGCTGTTAAAAACTGATCTATTCCCCCTCAGCCGCCAGGCTGTCGATCAACTGGAGAATTATGTGTTGGCGCACGGTATTCACGGCAGCAGTTGGTTTACTGATCAACCCTGGAACTATCATCACCGATTAACACTGGCGGAGGAACGGTCAGAGCAGCCTGCCGGGACAGATACAAGCAGACAGGTAGATGAAACCCGCCGCTCTTTCCTGCAGCTCTTTGAACCTTTTGTGCAGGCGGTAGGAAAGGGGGGGAAACAGCCGGTTGCGGTTTACTGTCAGGCGTTGTGGCAGCTGTTGGAAGATGTAGGGGCTGCCCGGACGCTGCAGAAGTGGACAGAAACTGCCTCTGAACAAGGGCAGCTGTCACAAGCACAGGAACATCGACAGGTCTGGCAGGGAGTAGTGGAATTATTGGAACAGTTGTTTGAGATACTGGGTAAACAACAGCTGACTTTAGCTGAATTTGCCCAGGTGTTAGGATCGGGCCTGGAGAGTTTAAAACTAGGTTTGGTGCCGGCGCTGACTGACTGTGTGCTGATCGGCAGCGTGGAGCGCTCACGGCAGCCGCGGCTGTCCGCTGCCTATGTTTTAGGGTTAAGTGAAGGTGAGTTTCCGGCTCGTCTGCAGGAGGAAGGCTTATTTGGCGATGAGGAAAGGGGAGTTCTTAAGGAACATGGTGTGGAATTGGCGATAACACGCCGCCAACGTTTATTTCACGAGCAGTATTTAGCTTATATCGCGGTGACGCGCAGTACAGAATTTCTATGGGTCAGCTGCCCTTTAGCTGATGATGAAGGAAGAGCAAAGCGGCCTTCGACCCTTTTTCATCAGCTGCGCGAGCTTTTTCCGGACAATGAGGTGCACTTTTATGGTAATACACCTGACCAGCAGGAAGATTATCAGGCCATCACAAAACCGCATAAAGTTGCTGCGGCGCTGCTGCAGCAGGCCGGAGCAGTTTTAAAGGGGGGTTCTATCTCGCCTTTCTGGGCTGCAGTATATAATGAAGCACTGGCCCATCCCCCAACCTTAACCAGAATGCAGCAGCTCTGGCCGGCTTTAAACTATCAAAACTACATCCCGCCGCTGCAGCCGGCTGTGGTAAGGGCGCTGTTTGGCGCAGAACTGCATACCAGTGTCTCGCGTTTGGAGCAGTTTGCCCAATGTCCCTTTGCCCATTTTGCCCGCTATGGGCTGCGCTTACAGGAGCGTGAAGACTACAGTGTTGACGCTCCCGATATGGGGATTTTTTATCATACAGCCCTCAGTCTGTTTGTGAAACAGTTGCTGGAAGAAAAAGTGGCTTGGTCCACCTTAAGTATTGAAGAAGCCGTTGAACGCATGCATAAAATTGTAGACAGCCTGATACCGCAGCTGCAGCGGGAAATACTGCTGTCCAGTGCCCGTCTCCGTTTTTTGGCCAATCGCTTAAAAGAAACGCTGGCACAGGCAGCGGCAGCCTTAACCGTTCATGCTCAGGAGAGTGCTTTTCAGCCTGTGGCGGTAGAGCTGCCCTTTGGCAGTGATGAATTGCCGGCCTGGCAGCTGGAGTACGGGCAGCAGGAAATTAAGCTGCACGGGCAAATTGACCGGGTGGATGCGGCTGCCGCTGACGGTAAGCTTTACCTGCGGGTTATTGATTATAAGAGCAGTCCCACCTCACTTAAATTAAGTGACCTCTGGTACGGACTGTCTTTACAGCTGCTGGCGTATCTGGCCGTAGTAAACGAAAATAGGGCCAGGTATGGTCAACAAAGTGTAGAGTGTGCCGGAGCTTTATATTATGGCATCCAGCGTCCCTTTACCCGAACGGCTAATCCGGAGATGGAGGCAGCAGAGCATGTGCCCAAACTGGACGGGCTGATTTTGGCAGATCAAACTGTTTTTGCTCTCATGGGCGGGGAGAAGTTAGTACATGCGGCCCTGAAAAAGGATGGTAGTTTTACTAAAGTGTCCCAAGTGGTTGCGCCTGACCAACTGCGGCAGCTGCTGCAGTTGGTCAGCGAGAAAATTGGTGAAATTGCTGCCCGGATTTTTCAGGGAGAGGCGGCAGTTCAGCCATATAAAAAACCTGACGGCAGCAGGGCCTGTACCTATTGTCCTTATTCCCCGCTGTGCTGTTTTGATGTTGCTGTTAAGGGTAACCGGTATCGGCTGTTAACACCGCTGTCCGCAGAAGAAGTTCTGCAGGCTGCTGCAGCCGGGCAGGAAGGAGGGAACGGGTATGAGTAAACAATGGACAGATGAGCAGCTGGCGGCCATTGAAACTGACGGTTGTAACCTGCTGGTTGCTGCTGCGGCCGGGTCGGGTAAAACAGCGGTGTTAGTAGAGCGGATTATTCGTTTACTTTGCCGGCCTGAAAGACCTTTAGATATAGACAAATTATTAGTAGTTACCTTTACAGAAGCAGCGGCAGCAGAAATGCGGGAACGCATCGGAGCAGCTCTGGAGCGGGAGATTGCCGTCTCACACCGTTTAGAATTAGTGAGGCAGCTTTCGCTGCTCAATGGCGCCTCCATTTCTACCCTGCATTCCTTCTGTTTAGATGTCATTCAGCGTTACTTTTATCTCTTAGAGCTTGACCCTTCATTTCGCGTGGCAGACGAACTTGAAGCCGCCCTGCTGCGTCAGGAAACTGTGGAGACTGTTTTAGAGAAGGCCTTTGCTGAGGAAGATGAAGACTTTTTGGCTTTAGCCAGGCATTACGGTGGCAGGAAAAGTGATGAAGGTTTAATCAGCTTAATCCTGCAGCTGTATCAGTTTAGTTGGAGCAACCCCTGGCCGGAACGCTGGCTGGAGAAAGTCTCGCGCTTTTATGAGCTGTCTGCAGAGGCTGCTCCGGAGGAAGCTCTGCAGCTGTGGTTAAACCCGATCCGTGAAGAATTGCGCCTGACGCTGGAACAGGCAGCAGCTGCTTTACAGGAGGCGTCAGTACTTTGCCGTAGGCCGCAGGGTCCGGTAGTTTATGAGACGGTGCTGCAGCAAGAGCTGGAGCAGATCAGAAGCTTGACTGCCCTGTTACGCGGTCCGTGGGCTGTACTGCGTGAAGCCTGGCTGGGAGTGACTTTTCCCCGCCTGCCTGCCGCCAAGGATGTGGATAAGAAGCTGAAAGAACGAGTGAAATCTCTCCGTGATCAGTCAAAAGACCTGCTGAAAAAGAGCGCCGAAACTTACTTTACGCGTTCCTTAGCTGATTATGTGCGGGAGATAACAGCTTTAGCACCACTATTGCGCTCTTTGGTTAAACAAGTGCTGGAATTTGCTTCAGCTTATGCTGCCGTGAAAAGGCAGGCCGGGCTGCTGGATTTTAATGACTTGGAGCATTACTGTCTGCAAATTTTATTAGCTGCAGATGCGGATGCAGATAACCTGCGGCCTTCGGCTGCCGCCCTGGAACTGCGGGCACGCTACGAGCAAGTTTTAGTGGATGAGTATCAGGATATCAATCCGGTACAGGATGCAATTTTACAGTTGGTATCCCGTCAGGGAGAGGAAGCTCCCAACCTCTTTATGGTGGGCGATGTAAAGCAAAGTATTTATCGTTTCCGCCTCAGCGATCCCGGTTTGTTTTTAGATAAATATCAGCGCTTCGCTGTCCATGATGAGAAGAGTGACAGCAGGGAAAGAAAGATTATTTTAAATCGCAACTTCCGCTGTCGGAGCAATGTGGTAGCTGTAGTTAATTTTCTCTTTGGACAGCTGATGACAGCCCGGGAGATGGAAATCTCATATGATCAGGAAGCGGAATTGGTATATGGTGCCGCTTATCCTGCGGCACCGGAACTCAACTTGGTTGAGGAGGCAGTGGAAGTCTTTTTACTGGAAAAAGAACGTACGGCGGATGCTTCAACCTCGGAAACGGCAGCAGCGGAAGAAGATTTGACCAGCCTGGAGCGCGAAGGGATTGTGGTGGCGCAGCAGATTCAGCAGCTGGTCAGCCGGCAGGACAGCGTGACTCAAATCTTTGATAAAGATGCCGGGCGTTATCGTCCTGTCAGCTACCGTGATATTGTGATTTTGCTGCGTTCTACTGCTGACCGAGCCGGTCAATTAACGGAAATTTTGGCTCGCTATAATATCCCGGCCTATGCAGAACTGACAACCGGCTATTTTGCGGCAATCGAAGTGCAAACCATGCTGTCTTTACTGCAGGTGCTGGATAATCCGCGCCAAGATATCCCCTTAGCGGCAGTGTTACGATCTCCTTTTGTTGGTATGAGTGTTGAAGAGCTGGCCCTCATTCGTCAAGTTGGCGGCAGGGATTGTGATTATTGGCAGGCCCTGCAGGCTGTCACTGAGGGTGAGCTGCCGGGGCTTGCGGACAGCTGCCGGAAGTTCTTACAGCAGCTGTCCCGCTGGCGTGACATGGCCCGGCGGGAAAAATTAAGCGCACTGCTGGCAGCAATTTATCGTGAGAGCGGCTATGCCGACTATGTGGCCGGAATGCCGGATGGCATGAAAAGGCAGGCTAACTTACGGGCACTTTTTGCCCGTGCCCGGCAGTTTGACCGCTTTTCCCGCCAGGGGCTGTCGCGTTTTCTCCAATTTATAGCGGAACTGCGTGATTCCGGCGAAGATTTAGGGACAGCCCGGGCTCTGGGTGAAAATGAAGATGTGGTGCGCATCATGAGTATCCATAAAGCCAAAGGCTTAGAATTTCCCATCGTTTTTCTGTGTGATTTGGGTAAGTCTTTTAACTTCCAGGATCAGCGCTCGGAGCTGCTGCTGCATCGTGATTATGGTCTGGCCCCGCTGATTGTGGAGCCGGAAGCTAAACTTCGTTATCCTTCCCTGCCGTATTTAGCTTTACGCCTGCTGGGAGAAGCAGAAACGCGCGCTGAAGAGATGCGGATCCTGTATGTTGCCCTGACCCGGGCCCGGGAAAAGCTCTATCTGGTTGGTTCGGTCAAGAAACTGCCTGAGACGCTTGCTGAGTGGGAACAGCTGGCGCATTGTCCCACGAAAGCACTGCCCGGCTACCACCTGCGGCGGGCTAAAACATATCTTGACTGGCTGGGTAAAGCTTTATGTCGTCATCCTCAAATTAAGGGGGACAGCAGCGGCCGGCAGCCGTCCGTTGAAGCGCAAATTAAGCTCCGCTGTATAACAGAGGTGGAGCGGGAACAGCTTTCAACAGACCATGAGCAGCAGGCTGAACTGAAGCAGGCGCTGTTAAACTTGTCACCGCTGCCGGTAGAAACGCCGCCTGACGTAAAAGAGGCGATCAGAGAAAGGCTGTTTTACCGGTACCCCCATCCTCTTTCCCTTGTGCCGGCCAAGCTTTCCGTTACGGAAATAAAACGGCGCTTTGCCCTGGCGGCAGCAGAAGAAGACGAGGCGCAAAGGTTAATAGAACAACCATGGCCGCGGCCTGCATTCATGCAAAAACAGGGGTTAATAGCGGTGGAGCGTGGTTTGCTTTATCACAGCTTACTACAGCATCTGGACTTGACACAGCCTGTGGATGAAACCGGCATCATGACGCAAATGCAGCAGTTGGCGCAGGCAGGAATTCTGGACGAAGCTTTGTTAACACAGATAGATGTGGCAAAAGTTACTGCTTTCTTTGCCAGCGAAGCAGGTCAACTGATGCTGACATATAGGGAGCAGGTGCGGCGGGAGTGGCCCTTTACCTATGCTGTACCGGCGGCGGAACTGGCGGCAGAGGAGAGCGATACAGTAATTGTGCAGGGGATCATTGATGTTTTGATTGACACACCTGACGGGTTTATTATCATTGATTACAAGACAGATCGTCTGCCGGCAGACGGCATGGCAAAACTAGCTGAGCGCTATCAGGTTCAGCTAACCTATTATGCCCGGGCGGTGGAGGCAGTTCTGCGGAAACCTGTACAGGCCGTCTATCTTTATGCTTTGTCTGCTGACAGGGCGGTGCGTGTACTGTAAGAACACGAAAAGGATAATTCCCAGCTGTCTCCAGGCTATTGACAAGGATTAACGAGCTTTGTATAATGAAAATAAGTTTAATAGTTGGTTTGTGGTGCCGCAGCAGCGGAGAATAGGGAATCGGGTGTAAGTCCCGAACGGTCCCACCACTGTAACCGGGGAGGAACCGCCAAAGGCCACTGTCCTTGTGATGGGAAGGTGGCGGGGACAAAGATCCGGAAGTCAGGAGACCTGCCACAAAGCCGGTGCGACACTTGGATGATGGTAAAGTCCTCAAGCATTTTGCTTGGGGACTTTTTATTTACCGCAAAGCAGTTAACACCGGCCGAAAGGTTGGTTGCGCGGGACAGCGGCTGAAAGCCTACTAAAAGCACAGAGCAAGGAGGAGATAAGATGGAAAAATTACAAAGCACTTTGGACCGGATTAGACCGACGGACAAAGCTAAGGAGGAGGAGGCACAAAGATATTCTGACGGCCTGACTAAACCGATTGGCAGTTTAGGTGTCTTGGAGGATATCGCCAGAAAAATGGCCGGCATTACAGGCGAAATAAAACCACCACTGCCTAAGAAGACTTCAATTTTAATGGCCGGTGACCATGGGGTAGTTGCTGAAGGTGTCTCTGCTTATCCGCAGGAGGTTACACCGCAGATGGTATTAAATTTCCTTAACGGCGGTGCAGCTATGAACGTTTTAGCCCGCCATGCCGGTGCAGAACTAATTGTTGTTGATATCGGTGTAGCCGCTGATCTGCCGGAACATCCTATTCTGCTAAACCGCAAAGTAGCTTACGGTACAGCTAATATGGCCATAGGTCCGGCCATGACACGGGAGCAGGCCGTAGCAGCTTTAGAAGTAGGCATTGAAGTGGCTGAATCATACATTGCTGCCGGTACAGGTCTGTTTGGCACCGGTGAAATGGGTATTGGTAATACTACCCCCAGTGCGGCCATTACCGCCTTTTATAAAGGCTGTTCGGCGGCGGAGGTTTGCGGTCGTGGTACCGGTTTAAATGATGAAGGATTGCAGAGAAAAATTAAAGCTATAGAACAAGCCATTGCAGTAAACAAGCCTGATCCCGATGACGCGTTGGATGTTTTAGCTAAACTGGGAGGGTATGAAATTGCAGGTATGGCCGGCGTGATGCTGGCAGCAGCCGCCAACCGCGTACCTGTGCTGATAGACGGCTTTATTTCCACTGTTTCCGCCGTTATTGCTTCCAGACTGCATCCTCATGCTGCTGAATATATGTTGGCTTCACATTTATCGGAAGAACCAGGCCATCTGGCAGCATTAAGCTTACTGAACCTGACACCTTTTTTACGCATGAATATGCGCCTTGGTGAAGGTACCGGTGCAGCCCTGGCCATGACCATGGTTGACGCTGCCTTAAAAATTATGCACGAAATGGCCAGTTTTGCAGATGCCGGTATTTCCGGTGCCCTTTAGGCTGGGCTTAGATAACGCTGGCAAACCTCAAATAAAACTGAAAGTACGGGCAAATTGTCTTTGTCCGTACTTTTTTTCACTTTGTCTTATGGTTAATTATAAATTATTTGTTAAATATTATTAAGGTAGGTGTCTTACTGCAGGAAAAGAACACCAGCGGTAAGAACAATTAATTAAAATTAACTATAGTTGAATTGAGGCGGCAGCTGCGCATGCAGAAAATGAGCAAAATTTTATTATTACTAAATTGCATAGCTTTTTTCTTAATGTTCTACGACAAAAGGCAGGCACGTCGTGGCAAGTGGCGGGTACCGGAAAATTCTCTGCTGTTCTTAGCGGTACTCGGGGGTAGTGTCGGAGTCTGGTTAGGGATGAAAGGGTTTCGGCATAAAACAAAACATCAGCTTTTTTATCGTGGTATTCCCCTGCTTATCTTCCTGCAAGGTGCATTGTGTTTCTGTTATTTCCGGCACTAATCAGAGGAGGCGAAATGAGTGATTCCATTACGAGATACACCGAAAACAAGAAGATTTCCTGTTGTCAATACTATCCTGATCATTTTGAATGTTTATGTATTTGTGCGGCAGTTGTCGTTAACTAATAACCAATTATCCGCTATGGTGCTGCAGTATAGTTTAATACCGATACGTTTGACTCATAGTTTGGCAGCAGGTAATCTGCCGGCAGCTTTAGTACCGCTGCTTACTTACCAATTTATGCACGGCAGCTGGCTGCATATTGGCAGTAATATGTTGTATTTATGGGTTTTTGGTGATAATATTGAAGATCGTGTCGGTCATTTTCGCTACCTCATCTTTTATCTGTTAATGGGATTATTAGCCGGCTTACTGCAGGCGTTTCTCGATGCGGGCAGCCCGATACCAATCATCGGTGCCAGCGGTGCAGTAGCAGGCGTACTTGGTGCCTATCTCGTGAGCTGTCCCCAGGCCCGGGTCCTGGCGATCATTCCTCTTTTTCTTGTGTTTACGATTGCAGAAATACCGGCAGTTCTCTTTCTTGGTTTTTGGTTTATACTGCAGTTGTTTTCCGGTTTTACCAGTATTGGTGTCGATGTTTCTATTGCCTGGTGGGCCCATATTGGCGGCTTTGTGGCCGGTATGGCTTTAATAAGTTTTTTTGGTAAACGCAGAGAGTGTAAGTAAAGAGTGTGGGAAGTGAAATAAGCAGCAGAAATGCCAAAAGTGCCCTACAGGAAATGTAAGGCACTTTTTCGTCGTTAAAATATGGTGATAAAAAAATAGATAATCATGGCTGTCTCGATGACAATTTTAAGAATTGTACCGCCAAGCAGACCGATAATGGTGCCGAAACCTACGCGCAATGCCTGGTCTATTTCTTTGCCTTTTATTAATTCGGCCAGTGCGGCACCTACAAAGGGACCGACTATAATTCCCAGAGGCGGAAAGAAAAAAATCCCTGCCAAGGTGCCGACTGCGGCACCAAAGGAGGCGGCACGGCTGCCGCCATAGCGTTTGGTTCCGACAGCTGCTGCCAAAAAGTCCACAGCAAACACCAGCAGCAGCGCTAAACCTTCTATGATGAAGAAGTGTATTGTCAGAGCGGTAAACTTGGTCAGATAACCATACAGCAGCATGCCGCCGTAGATTAAAATTGCACCGGGCAGCACAGGCAAAAAAGTCCCAAGAAAACCGACGATAAACATTAAAGATGCTAAAAGTAATGGTAGATAAGGCATCTGACTATCTCCTTATAATTTATACTGGCTATATTCTGTTTTATTTATTTGGTTCCTGCGTTTAAGTATAATCTTTCTGATGCGGCCGCAAAATAAATAAGAATTATAAAAAAGGATGGTGATGACCGGCTTTGCCGGCAAGGATGCCTAAGCAAAACAAACTGCCCAGAGTTGCTTACTTTTGCATGGAATACGGTCTTAATTCTGGGCTGCCAATTTTTGCAGGAGGGTTAGGAATTCTCGCGGGTGATTTCTTAAAGGCGGCTCGTGATCTAAATTTACCCATGATTGGGATTGGCATTCTCTGGCGCCAGGATTACACGGAACAATTCATCGGTGAGGATGGCTGGCCGTATGATGTCTATCCCCATTACGATTATGAATTTGTCAAGGACACAGGAATTACCGTTAATGTGGAGGTTGAAGGACGGCAGGTGCCCTGCCGGGTACGGCTGGTAGATCAGTATGGCAATGCACCTTTGTATTTATTAGACACTAATGTTCCAGGCAGCGAGTACGGCTGGATAACAAACAAACTGTACGGCGGCGGCTCTTCTGAACGAATTACCCAGGAAATAGTGCTTGGTATTGGTGGTGTGCGGCTATTACGTGCTTTAAATATCGACGTAGATGTTTATCACTTTAATGAAGGCCATGCCGTACTTGCCGGCATCGAACTGATCCGGGAAAAGATGGCTGAGGGTTTATCCTTTGAGGAAGCGCTGCAGGTGACGAGGCGGCAGGTAGTTTTTACAACCCATACCCCGGTTGAAGCCGGCAATGAAAAACATAATCATGGTGAGTTAGAGAAGTTAGGCGCGTATAATGGTCTTACATATGAACAAATGCTGCGTCTGGGCGGCGATCCCTTTAATATGACAGAGGCTGCTTTACGCTTATGCACGGTGGCTAATGCCGTATCTAATATCCATGGGCATACGGCACGAGCCATGTGGCGTCATGTAGCTGACACGGGGCCCATTGTTTCCATCACTAACGGGGTGCATGTACCCACCTGGCAGGCTCCGGAAATTGGCCAGGCCTTCAAGGATGGTGGTGATTTATGGGAACCCCACCAAAAGGCTAAACAGGAACTAATTGCTTTTGCCGAGCAGCATACAGATGCCAAATTAAATCCGGACGCTTTAATTGTTGGTTTTGCACGCCGGGCTGCCGGTTATAAAAGATCTGATTTAATTTTCCGCAATACGGAAATTATTGATCCGCTCTTGAAAGAGGGTAAAATGCAGCTTATCTTTTCCGGAAAGGCTCATCCCGATGACCATGAAGGCAAACGTATCATTCGCGATTTAGTAGCCATGGATCGCAAGTATAAAGACGCTGTTGTTTTTTTAGAAAACTATAACATGGAAATAGCTCGTTTGCTGGTGCGCGGCTGTGACGTCTGGCTCAATAACCCGCTGCGTCCCCTGGAGGCTTCCGGCACATCGGGAATGAAAGCGGCTGTGAATGGTGTGTTAAATCTGAGCGTGGTTGATGGTTGGGTAGGTGAGGGACCGCAGCATGGTGTTTCCGGCTGGTTGTTGGATACGCATCACAGTCATGCCGATCCGCAGCAGCAAAATATGGAGGATTTACAGGCATTATACAAGGTGCTGTTTGAGGAGGTGATCCCTACCTATTATCATGACCGTGAGCGTTGGCTGGATATGATGCGTGCCAGTATTGATATGTCGCATTATAAATTTTCCGCTGTCCGCATGGTGCGCGAATACTACGAATTAATGTACAACCGGGTCATGGAGCAGCAGGATGAGATGGCGGCTCCCTGGTTAATGCCCCATTGCTCAGACAGCGAACAGCATCATTATCTAACATAATATGGTTTTAAAAGGCTGCTGCCGGAGATTAAATCCGGCACAGCCTTTTTCGAATAAGAATAATTCGTACCAACCTTGGTCACAGAAAAGAACTTTGTTTCATAATCTCCATAGTAATATTTCTTATTCTCCAAGCATAATTGATCATAAGTTGTTTATACTATTCCTGATATGACGAATAGGTGAGAGAATGAGTGAGGATTTTTTTGTGCAGGAAAATGACAGACCAACAGAAGCGGAGATAGTTTTTCATTCTACAACCAGTAAGAAACATTTAAGCGGGGTACGGGGCAGAGCTTCTCGTACCGGGCGTACAGGTCCCATCAGAACACCGGTTGATTTTCTTAGCGGTAAAGCAAAAAAAGAATATATGAAGTGCAGTGAGGTGAAAGTATATAATATGTATGAGAATCAAGTTTTGCCTTACGAGGAATTTAAAGAGCTGCCCATTGAAAAGCAAGTCGTGTTAATGACTAAATGGCGTGATGAATTTACTACGAATAATATCATTCGCGATATGAAGATTTCACGCAAAAAGTTTTATAGCGAAGTATTAAAAACTCTTGGCATTGAAACAAAACCGCGCGGACGTCGGCCTAAAAAAACAGAGGCAGAAGAGCAGAAAGCAGAGCAGACGGAGGAAAACAAAGAGGAAGTATCTGCAGAAATAGTCCCCGCGGTAAGTGTTGTCTCTGTACAAGAGGAGCAGGAGAGTTCTTTTTACATTGTCTTTAATGGGCGCATTTCCGGCCACCAGCTGGCAAACAGACTGGCAAGATTAGCGAGAGTATTAGATGACGCAAGACAGTACGAAATAAAAGTTGAAGTGCGTGAGTTGGTTTAAACCTTGTCAGTCAATTAATAGGGGATTATTCTTTGGTCTCCTGTTTGGTGTTCGCAGGAAACAATTTTTGCCGGTTGAGTTGGAAAAAGCGAAACTATTGTTCGCTTTTAGACTTTAGACATATTGCGGCCGTAAAAAATCTCCAACATTTCTTTTTTCAGCCGTTGTTTTATTTTGCGGCGTTGGCTGGGGGAAAGATCTTTTTTCGAGATGCCGAAAAGATAATTATCCAGATCGAACTCTTTGAGGATCATTTTGGTATGGAAAATATTTTCCTGATAGACATTCACATCGATAGCTTGGTATTTTTCCCTTGTGCTGCCGGGAATATAATTTTGGATCGAATTGATTTTGTGATCTATAAAATATTTTTTGCCGCTGACATCTCGTGTAAAACCTCGTACACGGTAATCAATGGTAATTATATCAGATTCAAAGCTATGGATGAGGTAGTTTAAAGCCTTTAAGGGAGATATATGTCCACAGGTGGAAACGTCAATATCGGCACGGAAAGTGCTGATACCGTCATCAGGGTGACTTTCCGGGTAAGTGTGCACAGCGATATGACTTTTATCTAAATGTCCGACAATTGTCTCCGGCAGGGGGCCGGGTGTTTCATGCTCCGCTTGTTCAGTACATTGGTGATCTGTGGGCGGGTGTCCCTCAGCAATCAGGATGGTTACACTGGCACCTTGGGGATCATAATCTTGTTTAGCAATATTTAAGATATTTGCACCAATGATCTCTGAGACATTGGTAAGAATGGTTGTCAGCCTTTCAGCATTATACTGTTCGTCGATATACTCAATATATCTTTGACGGTCTGCAGCTGTTTTTGCGTAACAAATATCATACATATTAAAGCTTAATGATTTTGTTAAATTGTTAAATCCGTACAGTTTTAGTTTTTTAAAAGATTTAATCTCCATTTTTCACCTCCAAAAAACTTCACTCTTCTTGTAGTATCTCACTCCATACTCATTATAAACCTAAACTGACAATGCGGCTATATGATCATGAAAGTTCTGAGATAAAAGTTCCTCGTGATTGTATTTTAGGCGAGATAGTAAACATAAAGTGTTGGCAAAAATACCGGCACGTCTTAGGTGCCGGTATTTTTTTCAGTAAAGAACTACCTTCCTGACTTATTGGTATGCTAAAAGATGTCGTTTTCCAATGCTTGTAATGCTTCTTTGAGGCTGATGACACCGCTGCCCTGGTCGTTTTCGTCATAGCCGGGGAGACGTCTGGCGGTTTTCTGCAGCAGCTTTTTTACCCGCTCCGGTGTGAGAGTGGGGTCTTTTTCCAGCAGGACAGCAATTACACCGGCGCAAACAGGTGTGGCCATAGAAGTACCGGAAAGGGACAAATAGTCTGTATCTGTGCGGTAGTTTTTCCTTTGTTTATCTAAAAAGGCACCCGGGGAGCGCAAAGCCACAATGTTAACACCTGGTGCTACAAAGTCGGGTTTATTAAGATCGTCTGCCGTTGGCCCCCGGCTGGAAAATCCGGCTATTTGGTCGTCGCCGCTTTCACCGGTGCCGCGATCATCAAGGGCACCGACAGTAATAATTTTCGGGTGATTACCGGGGGAATTAACTGTCCGTGCTTCCGGACCGCTATTCCCGGCAGCGGCACAGACAATTAAACCGGCATCCCAGGCTTTTTCAACGGCCAGCCCCACCGGGTCGTCGTTATAAGACTGGTAAGTTTCACTGCCTAAGGATAGATTAAGAATCCTGATTTTATAGCGTGCCTGGTTATCGATACACCATTGAATCCCTTGAATGACGGTGCTTAGGGAGCCGGAACCTGTTTTACTGAGAGCTTTAATGCCGACAATATTAGCTTCCGGTGCCGGTGCTTTATATCTGCCGCCGCTCTGCTTCCCGTTGGCTGCGGCACAACCGGCGACATGAGTACCATGACCGTTATCATCATACGGTTCTTGTTTACTGCCTACCAGATCAACAAAACCGATAATGCGCCCTGCCAGGTCCGCATGATTATAAACACCTGTATCAATAACGGCAATGGTCACACCTTTACCTGTCAAACCCGCCTCCCAAGCGCTGTCTGCCTGTACAGTGGGAGAAGCCGTATCTAAAACTGCGCGTATTTCTTCATCATACCAGATGCGGACGACATTAGGATTTTCTGCCAGTGCCTGCAGAGTTTTACGGTCTACCTTGGCAGAGAAGGCATTCAGCAGGGATAGTTCTTTCTGGATTTTGCAGCCGGTAGCCTGGCTGATTGCCTGCAGGGAGAGGGAAGCGGCGGTACTTTCATCCAGTTGGACGATCACCGGAATTCTACGCCATTTTTGCAGCACACTAGTATATATTTTGCTGATAAAGCATGGCGTATAGCTTGCAGGGCGATACCAGGCCAGGATACGTTTACGCAGGGAAGGCGCTAGTTTGGCGCCGTGAGCACGAATCCATTTCACATCTTGATAAATCATTTCAACCCTCCATCTTTATGCTACATTACAATATGAAAAAAAGGAGGGTTGTGCGCCTGCAGCGCCAATTAAAGCTATTTTGTCTGAAAAGCATTAAAGCCGATACGTTCACGTATCGGCTTTAATGAGTCTTATTCAGGTTTATGACAACCTAGACAATCGTCATAAGTTGTGTTTTCCCAGGGGAACATTTCATCATGTGTAGCCACAATAGGTTCGTGACAGGTTAAACACTCTGCATATGTACCATCTGTGGGGTGCGGAGTCCCCGGGGATCCACCATGACAATCCATGCAGTTGTCACTGCTAAAGGTTGCAAAATGCTCTTTATGCCATTCGCTAACTTTACCATGACAGTCAACACAATCTTCATCATATTGATCAACGCGGTGACTGACAAGTTCCGGACCGGCTACCGTTTGTTTGGGAACAAGCAAAGTCCCTCGGACATACCAGGCGAAAGCTGCCATGACAACTAAAGCAATTACAAGAAAAATTTTTCTGTTCATATGTCCTCCTACCAGATCATAAGATAATTATACCAATGATGTATATTCTGCAGAATTTATCAAAAACCTTCTCTTTCTGGTCACAAAAAATATATACTTTTCAAAGCTTAGACAAACAAAGTTTTTCCTAAAATAAGATAAATATGCAGTGACGCCAAAGATTGCGAAATTATAAAAATATATTATAATCTTAGCAGGATATTGCCAATTTGAAATAGAATCTATAGCTAAACATGTGAAAAAAATAACTTGCGTCTATTTTAAAGCAAAGGGGTGAAATATTTGTCTGATGACACAATCAAAATAATGATTATTGATGATCATCCCATTGTGCGAAAGGGTTTACACCTAGTCATTAAGGCGCAGGGTGATATGGAAGTTATCGGCGAAGCAGGTTCAGTCAGAGAAGGAATAACGATTGTCCAGGAGAAAAAGCCTGATTTAATTATATTGGATTTAACACTACCGGACTGCAGTGGTATTGAATTTATCAAAAAAATAAAACAGCTTTCACCCCAAGTCAAGATTCTGGTTTTAACTATTCACGAAGAAGAAGATTATATACAAAAAGTACTTTTAGAGGGCGCAAATGGCTATTTATTAAAAAAAGCAGCAGATGACGAGCTGATCCTGGCCATCCGAGCAATTATGCGTGGAGAAATGGTTGTAGACTCTTCCATGACAAAAAAATTATGGCAGCGTTATCTCCAGCCGGCAGAAAAAACACAAAAAAGCAAAGCAAAAGATATGCTTAGTAAACGGCAAAAAGAGATTCTTATCTTGGTTGCCCGCGGCTTTACTGACAAACAGATAGCGGAAAAAATCCATGTTAGTGTGAAAACTGTAGAAAGCCATAAAGCAAGAATTAAAGAAAAATTAGATATTGTTCACCGTTCAGAGTTTGTTGAATACGCCTTAGAACACAATTTGCTTGATTTACACGGATAAGGGAGGAATGCCAGGCACTTTCCTGCCAGGTAATTCCCGACATGGGATGGCAGTTCAGCGGTTTATTTGCGGCCGGTAGTTATGATCTATTTAAAAGGAGAGATGCAGATGTCCCTCAATTTACAAGAAAAAAATGGATGTCGCTTGAAAATGTCACAGATCGAAGCATTTTGCACAGTAATTCAAACCGGAAGTATCTCGGAAGCTGCTCGCCTTTGTCACATTACGCAGCCCGCAGTCAGTATGCAGGTTCGTGATTTGGAACAATACTGCCAACAGCGTTTGTTAAAACGCAGTAACAAAGGGGTAACCCCTACACCAGCAGGTTTGGTCGTCTATGAGTATTGTAGAAAAATCATGCATTTACGACAAGATCTGCATTTAGAACTTAAAAAGTTTAAACAGACTCCATGAGCCTTCAAGGCTCTTTTTATTTTGCAATTAGTAAGACTGTCCCGATCACTATTGTCGAAATAGACAGTTAATTGCTGCCGGGTCTTCCTATTAATGCCTGTGTAAAACCTGATGCTCAGGGAAATACCCCCTAAAAAGACCGCTGATTTGCCTTATTTATTATCGGAGCCATTAGTCTCATAATTTATTAATGATATAGGTGAAAAAAATCACAAGCATGAAAGGAGCTTTTTGCAGTGGTCAAGTATCCTCCAACAGCTGCAGAAGTACAGCGTGAACTGCAGTTCTATTTACAAGAAAATAAAAACCTGCAACCACTTTTGTTGTTCTATAAAAAATTGTACGCACGACAACGGAGTTTTAGCAAGCAGCCTGCCGTAGATATTGTACCCCAGGCCTTAACTGAAGGCTTACGTAAAAAGGAACCGCTGCTGTCTAAAGTTGTACTGCCGATACCGCTCAGTGAAACTCTAAAACAGGCTGAGGCCATTCTGACAGCAGCCCATAAGGAACTATTGGCAGGTACTGAACATCAGTTTGACGAGCTGCTAATGCTTCTGCAAAGTACACTTACTGCTCAAAATCTGGAGGATATTTTTTGTCAGCCCGGCAATTTGTCACTGCCAATGATACAGGCTTACCTCCGCAAAAATCCTGCTGCCGCACAACTGACGGAGCAGCACCTTGCCGTAATGGCGCAGGTCATTCGTGCTGCCCTGCAAATGTACTTCGTCAATTTTGCCCGGCAAACGGCAGCAAGTTTTACTTTTGAAAACTGGAAAGAGGGAATCTGCCCTGTGTGTGGTGAAAAGCCGATGCTGGCCATGTTGAGGGCTGAAGACGGCAGCCGTGTATTGGAATGTGGACTTTGTCACACACAGTGGGATGTGCAGCGGATTTTTTGTACCTCCTGCGGTACAACCGACCAACAGCATTTAAGCTTTTTCTATATTCCGGAACAGACGCACCGTCGTGTTTATGTTTGCCATCAATGTAAGGGCTATCTGAAAACAATAGTTTTAAAAGAGTTGGCAAGGGAGATCATTCCCGATTTGGAAAACTTAGTGACTTATTATCTCGATCAGCTGGCCGCTCGTGAGGGCTATGGTGAAGCCGGTAAGCAAGCTGTACTGAATTGAATCAACTTAGGGAGGTGAAAAGCGTGGCAAAAACTTTTGAGAGAGGGATGGATATTCCTCACTACAAAGAACAAACTGAACATCTGCCTGTACAGGAACTGCCACAGCCAACTGAATTAATTATTCCCTTAAAACAGCATATTGGTGCACCTAACAGGCGGCTGGTTTCAGTTGGTGAGAGGGTTAAGGCAGGTCAGAAGATAGGAGATAGCGATGCAGCTATTTCCGCACCTGTCCATACGGGATTAAGTGGCACAGTCCGTGAAATTGGCAGCCGGATTACCATGACCGGACAGCTGGAAGATTGTGTAGTCATTGATGTGGATCCGGAACAGGAACCTGCCAGTTATACCGCGGATGATGTTTCACAATTGTCCACGGAGGAAATCAGACGCCGAATCAGAGAAGCCGGGATTGTGGGTATGGGTGGTGCAGGTTTCCCCACCCACGTAAAGGTTAATCCACCCACTACAATTGATTACTTAATTCTCAATGGCTGTGAATGTGAACCGTTTTTAACTTGCGATCACCGTTTAATGCTGGAAGAAGCCGAGGAGATGATTGCCGGTGCTCGTATTCTCAGCAAGGTTTTAGGCGGTGCTAAAGTTATCTTTGGTATCGAGGAAAACAAAATGGATGCCATTGAGGTTATCAAAAAAAAGCTGGCTAAAGAACCCGGCATGGAAGTGGTTCCCCTGAAAGTAAAATATCCGCAGGGGGCAGAAAAACAGCTTATTTATGCAGCAACCGGAAGGGTAGTTCCCCTTGGCAAGCTGCCGGCAGAAGTTAATGTTGTGGTGCAAAATGTAGCGACTGTGAAAGCAGTTTGGGATGCAGTAAAATACCGGCGCCCCTTAACAGAAAGAATTGTGACGTTAACGGGTCCTGGGGCCGTGCAACCGGGTAATTATCGTGTTGTTATCGGCACACCTCTTTCCCATCTCCTCAATTGCACGGGGGGAATAAGAAGTGACGTGGTGAGAATTGTCATGGGCGGCCCCATGACCGGTTTTGCTCAAACTACTTTGGATGCTCCCCTGGTTAAAGGCTGCGGAGGCGTATTGGCTTTAACGTCAGATCTTGTTCGCAGCTCTCCGGAATATTTAGCTTGTGTGCGCTGCGGCAAATGTGTTGATCATTGTCCCATGGGGCTTTATCCCAACTATATCGGCATGTATGGTGAATTGGGTCGCTATAATTTAGCCAAAGAGTGGGGTGCCCTCGATTGTTTTGAGTGTGGTATCTGTGCTTATGTCTGTCCTTCACATCGGCCTATAGTTGATTTTGTTCGACATGTAAAAAGGGCGTAAAGGGAAAGGAGGGTCACAATGGGAACAGATTTAAATTTGCAGGCTGCTTCATCACCACATTTACATGCCGGTGATCAGGTGTCCACGGCTATGAGGGATGTAACCATTGCCCTGCTGCCGGTCACTTTAGTGGCGTGTTACTTTTTTAAATTCAATGTACCTTTTTTAATCATGGTTTGTGTTCTGACGGCTATGTTTACCGAGGTATTGTTCCGGCGGGCGATGGGTAAAAAACCTCAACTGCATGACGGCAGTGCTATTTTAACCGGTGTTCTGGTTGCATTAAGCTTTTCGGCAGCTACGCCTTGGTGGTTAGCATCTGCGGCAACTTTTATTGCGGTAGGTTTTGCCAAGGAGTATCTAGGTGGGTTAGGTTGGAATCGTTTTAACCCTGCGCTGTTTGGCAGAGTGTCTGTAATACTCTTTGCCCCTTGGTTAGTGTATCTGAATAACGAATTTTTCTATTGGCGCGTCAGTTTTCCCGGCATTGATACGGTAACGCAGGCTACACCGCTAACCATGCTGCAGATGGGGCTGCCCTTGCCCAACATGGGAACATTTTTTATTGCGACCCAGGGAGGAGGTATCGCAGAATCATCTGCCTTGGCCTTAATTCTCGGTGGTCTTTATCTGCTTTACAAAAAGCATATTACCTGGCATATTCCCGTTTCTATGCTGGCTACTGTTTTCATCGGCACCGCCCTGTTGGGGCAGCATCCTGTTTACCATCTGCTGAGCGGTGGTCTGCTGCTTGGTGCTTTCTATATGGCCACAGACTGGGTCACCAGTCCCATTACCAAAAAGGGACAGATTATCTTTGGCGTCTGCATAGGTATTATTGTTGTCGTTTTCCGTGTTTTATTGGCACCTACAGAGGGGGTTGCCTTTGCCATTTTAATTATGAATGCATTTGTACCGCTGATTGATCGTTTAACGAGAAGAAAAAAATTTGGGGAAGAAAAGGCACAGCTTATTAAGCAAACTGTATCGACCGGTGCAAACGTTGCTGTAAAAAGCTAGTAGGAGGTGAGCAATTATGAAAATATCACGACGTAGTTTTCTAAAATTAACGGGTGCTGCTGTTGGTACAGCTACTTTAGCCAGTTTAGGTTTTGCCGATTCTGTGGAAGCAGCACCGGTGCCCGTACAGTATGCAAAAGAAGTAACTACCATTTGTCCATACTGTTCTGTTGGCTGCGGTATCATTTGTTACGTGCAGAATAATAAAGTAGTCGGCGCGGAAGGGGATCCGGATCACCCTATTAACGAAGGTGCTCTCTGCAGTAAAGGCAGCTCTATTTTTAATCTTGCTTATATTTACGATCAACAGGGGCAGGCCATTGAGCACCCGCAGCGCATAAAAAAAGTGCTCTACCGTGCACCGCGCGCTGCTGAATGGAAAGAGGTGGATTGGGATTTTGCTTTAAAACATATTGCCCAGCGAATTAAAGAAACACGCGACTCCACTTTTGAAAGGGTTGATGAAAACGGAGTCACTGTGAACCGTACCCGTGCCATTGCTCATTTGGGCAGTGCTACCTGTACTAACGAAGAAAACTACTTGTACCATAAATTAATTAGATCACTGGGTATCATCAATATTGACCATTGTGCCCGTCTCTGACACTCCTCCACAGTTGCCGGTCTGGGCAACTCATTTGGTCGCGGTGCCATGACTAACCATTGGATTGATTATAAGAATTCCGATGTATTTTTAGCTTTCGGCTGTAACCCGGCGGAAAACCATCCCATTTCCATGAAGTGGATTGAGCGGGCGCGTGCTGAAAGGGACGCCAAATTAATTGTTGTTGACCCACGCTTTACTCGCACTGCAGCAGTTGCTGATTTATATGCGCCTCTGCGCCCCGGGACGAACATTGCTTTTCTGGGCGGGCTGATTAACTATGTCTTAAGTAATAAACTTTACCATGAAGAGTATGTGCTCAATTACACTAATGCCACCTATCTTATTAACCCGGAATTTTCCTTTGCAGACGGCTTATTTTCCGGGGCACAGGAGGCTGAAGATCGCGCTGCAACCTATGATAAGAGCAGTTGGAGCTATCAGCTGGATGCAGACGGGAATATCAAAAAGGATCCAACAGCTACTGATCCCCACTGTGTTTTACAGCTTATGAAAAAGCATTATGAGCGGTATGACCTGGAAACAGTCAGCCGGATTACCGGCTGTCCCGTGGACAAATTGCAGGCTGTGGCAGAATTATATGCCAGCACGGGGCAGGCGGGCAAAGCAGGCAATATTCTGTATGCCATGGGTGTGACTCAATTCACACACGGCTCACAGAACGTACGGGCCATTGCCTGCCTGCAGCTGCTGCTTGGTAATATCGGTATTCCGGGTGGTGGTGTTAATGCGCAGCGTGGGCAGGCTAATGTGCAGGGATCAACGGACATGGCTATGCTCTACCATATCATCCCCGGTTACCTAAATATGCCCAAAGCTTCACTGCACGAAAATCTTGCCGCCTACCTGGAAAAAGAAACACCCGCCAGCAGTTATTGGGCTAACAAACCAAAATTCCTCATCAGCATGTTAAAGGCCTGGTATGGTGATCACGCTGTTGAGGAAAACGATTTTTGTTTTGATTATCTGCCTAAATTAGATGATAAAGATCGCTCCCATATCGGTATGTACAAATATATGGGGGAAGGTGAAATTAAAGGTATGATTTGCTGGGCGGATAACCCGGCTGTCACCGGACCGTCTGCTTCGGCCAAGCGGGAATATACCAAGAATTTAGATTGGCTGGTTTCCATTGATATTTTTGAAAACGAAACTGCAGCTTTCTGGAAAGAACCCGGCGTAGATCCGACTGAAATTGATACAGAAGTCTTCCTGCTGCCCGGTTCCGCCTCCTTTGAACGGGAAGGAACGATCTCTAATAGCGGTCGCTGGATCCAGTGGCGTTATCAGGCACAAAAGCCCTTGGGAGACGCTAAAACTGACCTGTGGATTGTTGACCGGCTCTATAAAGCGATCAGGGCAGAATATGAAAAGAATCCCGGTCCTTTTGCCGCTCCGATATTAAACCTGAACTGGGATTATGGGGAGGAAGCTGACGCCAATGCCGTGGCAATGGAAATTAACGGCTACAACACCAGAACCGGCCAGCTTCTAGAAAACTTTACCAAACTTGCTGATGACGGCAGTACCGCCTGCGGCTGCTGGATTTACAGCGGGTATTATAATAATCGCACCCATCCCGCATGTAAAAGCCGGATCAAAGAAGAGTCGGGTATTGGCACCAATGCTCAGTGGGCATTTGCCTGGCCGCTAAACCGGCGGATTATCTACAATCGTTGTTCCGCAGATCCGCAGGGGAAACCCTGGAACCCGGAGATCCCTCTGATGTGGTGGGACGGCGAAAGCTGGCAGTGTAATGATGTACCGGATTTCAATGCTAATGTTCCACCGGAAGCAACAGCACAAGGTCCTTACATTATGCTGCCCGAACTGCAGGCTCGCCTTTTTGCGAACGGCATGGCTGAAGGTCCTTTCCCGGAACACTATGAACCGGCCGAAAGTCCGATTCGCAACCTACTTTCCAGCACCGTGCAGTTTAATCCGGTAACAAAAATCTGGTATCAAGATCATTTGGCGGCGGCCGGTGATCAGGAATTCCCTTATATCATGTCGACCTACCGTGTGACTGAACACTGGCAGTCCGGTATCATGACCCGCAACACTCCATGGCTCAATGAATTAATGCCAGCTCTTTTTGTCGAGATCAGTCCCACACTGGCGGAGAAACTGGGCATCGAAAACGGCGATCAGGTAGAAATCAGCACATATCGTAAAAAGAAAATCTCCGCCATTGCCTGTGTGACACCGCGGATTAAACCGCTGCTGGTTGACGGCGAACTGCGTGAAATGGTCGGTATGCCTTTCCACTGGGGTTATATGGGCTTGAACAAAGGCGCGATTGTCAATGACATAGTACCGTCCATCGGTGATGCTAATACCAGTATACCTGAGTATAAAGCCTTTCTCTGTAACATAAGGAAGGTGGGGTAAAATGTTAAACTCTATACTAATTGATACCTCTAAATGTATTGGTTGTCGCGCCTGTCAGGTAGCATGTAAGCAGTGGAACAGACTGCCGGCGGAAGAAACAAGTTTTACCGGCTATTATGAAAACCCGGTACGTTTTACGGCAAACTCCTGGACGCGTGTGGTTTTTCGTGAGCATGAAGATGAATCAACGGGTGCAATAAGCTGGTATTTCGCCAAAAAAGGCTGTATGCACTGTACTGATGCAGCCTGTGAAAAAGTGTGCCCGGCAGGTGCCATCAGTCATACAGAAACCGGTGCTGTAGTCACAGACCCGAAAAAATGTATCGGTTGTAACTATTGTGTAGCCAGCTGCACATTTAAAGTAATGGCCTTTAACCAAAAAGAAAATGTTTCTCAAAAATGTACTCTCTGCAGTGACCGGCAGGCCATTGGTTTAATACCGGCCTGTGCCAAAGCCTGTCCCACAGGTGCTATCCAATTTGGCACACGGGTTGAGATGGTAGATTTAGCACACCGCCGAGTTGATGAACTGATGGTTCAGGGATACAGTAAGGCGCGAATCTATGGCTTGGAAGAATTAAACGGCACGGCAGTCATGTATGTCTTGAAAGATGATCCTGAAAAGTATGGACTGCCGGCTGAGCCGAAAGTACCGATTTCCGCTTACATTTGGGATGCCATTTTTCGCCCCCTGCGAATCTTTGTTGCTGCTTTAATTGGGTTGTTAATCTGGGAAAACAAACGCGAAACAAAAAAAGTTTTACCCGGCGAAAAAGAAGCGCAGTAGGGAGGGGAAGCTTGCTTTAAAGTAATAACAGTGACTTGTTCCAGGCAGGAAGCCGGAGCTTATGCTCCGGCTTCCTGCACATTTGGTACAGTGACGGTAATTGTGGTACCTTGACCTGTGGCCGCATCAATTTGCAGTGTGCCGTCAATTAAGGTGGCTCGCTCCTGCATGCCAAATAAGCCGAACCCTTTTTGTGGTATATTGCCGTCTAAAACAGCAGCCGGATCAAAGCCAATGCCGTCATCAGCAACGATGGCTTTTAGCTGATTCTGTTGATAGGAAACACTGACAAAGATATTTTCTGCCTGGGCATACTTAAGGCTGTTGGTGACTGCTTCCTGTACAATCCGGTAGACTGCTGTTTCGATATAGGCCGGAAAACGTTTATCCACTAGTCCTTCATGTTTATAAATTATTTTTTTGCCTATACGATGTGAGGATTCTTCTATAAGACGCGCCAATGCTGCCTGCAGTCCCATGTCATCCAGAACGCTGGGACGTAAGTTGCGCGAAATGGCGGTTATTTCATCAAGGGTGGCACCTAGCATCTGACGTAATTCGCGACTTAATTCTTGAATCCCGGCCGGGGAAGTTGTCTGCTCCATGGCCTTTAACCCTAGTTTTAAAGCTGTTAAGGATTGAGATGTTTCATCATGCAGTTCCCGGGCGATTCTTTTGCGTTCTTCTTCTTGAGCCGTGATGAGGTGCTGTACCAATTGCACACGCAGTTTTTCAATACGATCTAATTCTGCACGATTTTCTATATTCTCAAGCTTATAAGTGCTTAACTTTTCCGCCATCAAATTGAATGCCGCTGCCAGCTCTCCCATCTCATCAAAAGACTGTATGGGCACCCGGGCACTAAAATCACCCTCCCTGATGGTGTGTGCAGCTGCAGTAAGCCGCCTTAATGGTCCTAGTAATTTGTTTGTGAAAAAGGCAGTGATCAGGCCGCCGACAATGAGGGCAGCCAACAGGGTCGAAATGAGGGCTCTTCTGATCCGCGACAGGGCGTGCCGCAGATTTGTTTCAGCAATACCCAGTCGTATGGTAGCGGCATTATCACTGGAGATAGGAACGGCAAAATCATGGATAATTTCTGTGTTTGCATGGTTTATTGTCTGATAATTATCTCCCGGTGTGAGGGGCCGCAGGAGCAAATCCGCCGGCAGTTGCTGTTCAGGTTGGGAGCTGACAATCACCCTGCCTTGCGGGTCCTGGATAAATAAATATAAAAGATCTTCATTGTTAGCTACGGTATCGTTGATAATCTGCTGGAGTTCCTGATGATTACTGCTGAGAAACGGATCAGCGCCGCGTGAGGCTACATTACGGGCAATGCAGAGACCACGGTGCTGTAAATCGCGGAGCATTACCGTGTGTGTAATCCGCTCACACTGCCAGGTAAACCAGAGGCCTGTGCTAAGCACTAAGAAGAGCCAAAGCAGAACGAATTTACTGCGTAATCCCGGGGAATATGTCAACTGCAGTTCTTTTAACCGGTTTTTCAGCGCAGAGAAAGAGCTGCCCGCTGCTTTTCTTAAATTTTTTTCCTCAATCATAAGTCTCCAACTCCATTCACTATTTTGATGATTGCAGAAAAAAGAAAATATTTTTTTCACAAGCTTTCGCGTGGAGGAGGAAAAAATCCTGCTTAAATGTGTAAAATGTATAATATCTGCGCACGGAATGACAATATTATCAGTGTGCACATTAAGCCAAAGTGACAGAAATCTCATGTAAACGCAGAAATTCGAGAAAGCTTTGGAAAAAAAGGCGGGCCTATTGATGTCAATAAAACATGAAGTGGAGATTAAACATTTTTTTGAGCAGATTGCCCATCGCTATGATCTGATGAATTCACTGATAAGTTTCCGGCAGCACCGGCGCTGGCGAAAGCAGACCATGAAAAAAATGGCTGTCCAACCTGGTCAGATCGTTTTAGATCTTTGCTGTGGGACATGCGACTGGACCATTGCCCTGGCAGAAGCTGTGGGACCGGAGGGCAAAGTGATTGGCTTGGATTTTAGTCAGCGGATGTTGGCTCAAGGCAGGGCAAAAATTGTTCAGGCCAACCTACAAAACGTAGAACTCATCTGCGGTAACGCGCTTAATTTACCTTTTAACAACGATTTTTTTGACTATGTGACAATTGGTTTCGGCCTGCGTAACGTACAAAACTACCAACAGGTAATTAAAGAGATGTATCGAGTGTTAAAACCCGGTGGGTCTGCTGTCTGTCTGGAAACATCTCAGCCTGCCTTACCCATATATAAGCAAATCTACCGCTTGTATTTTAAGTATGTGATGCCCTGTTTAGGCAAACTTGTCACTAACAACTTTGCAGCTTACGATTGGCTCCAGGAATCGACGTTTAAATTTTTGAGCAAGGCGGAGTTAGCTGAACTATTTGCCGCCAATGGCTTTTCTCAAGTTGCTGTGTATCCCTTCGCCGGCGGAGTGGCTGCTGCACATATCTGCACCAAATAATTTAAGCAAATTTAAATATAAGAGGGAAGGAGATTAAAGAAAAGAGCAGAATAGGATAGCTGGAGGTGATAACAATTAGTATAGAGAATGCAGCTAAAGAGTTAGCAAAAGAACTTAAAAATACGGTGGAATATAGTAATTACCGTCAGGCATATGCCCGCATTAAACTTGATCCTACAGCTCAGGATATTATGACGTCAATGGAACAAATTCAGTTAAAAATACAAGAAATGCTTGCGGAAGGACTGCCGGTAGATGAAGAGTTTCAAAAACTTTACCAACTGCAGCATCAGGCTGTAACCAATTCCACTTTAGCGCAGTTCTTTGCAGCACAGGAAGCTTTTAGTGAAGTTATGAAAAAAGCCGATCAAATTATTAATCAAGAACTGGAATAAGTAGTCCTGCCAGACCTGCTTGACGACACAGCACAGCAGGTCTCTTTGCACTCAGCTCGCACTGCTTCTTTGTATACATCGTTTATTTATCGAGTATTGTATGGATAGAAATATCATCTCAGGAGGTTATTCCCTTGCCCGATGGCGACCCCATCTTCTGGCCGCTGGTATTGCAGCTAATTTTAATACTGCTTAATGCAATTTTTGCTCTCACGGAAATTGCCGTTATTTCTATGAATGATAATAAATTGGCTAAACTTGCCGCAGCGGGTGATAAAAGGGCAGTGAGGCTCGTAAAGCTAACTGAACAACCTGCCCGTTTTCTTTCTACTATTCAGGTTGGCATCACTTTTGCCGGCTTTTTGGGCAGTGCTTTTGCCGCTGACAATTTTTCTGATCGGCTGGTGGCTGTGCTGGTTAATTTAGGAGTTCGGATCCCAGTACGTACCCTTGATACAATTGCGGTAATACTCATTACCCTGATCTTGTCGTACTTTACCTTGGTTTTGGGAGAATTAGTCCCCAAACGTATTGCCATGCGTAAAGCAGAACCGATTGCCCTGGCCATGTCCGGCTTTGTCTCCTTAACGGCAAAAACTTTTGCTCCCGTTGTCTGGCTGTTAACTGTCTCTACCAATACATTATTAAAGTTATTAGGCATCGATCCCAATGCCATTGATGATGAAATAACCGAAGAAGAAATACGCATGATGGTGGATGCAGGCAGTGAAAAGGGCGCGATCAATCTTAGTGAAAAAGAAATGATTCAAAATATCTTTGAGTTTGACGATAAAACAGCCGGCGAAGTGATGACACATCGTACTGAAGTTGTTTTGCTTTGGCTAGAGGAAAGTATTGAGCAGTGGGAAGAAATAATTAACGAGAGCAGGCACACCATGTACCCGGTTTGTGATGAAAGTATAGACAATGTGATAGGAGTCTTAAACGCCAAAGATTACTTTCGGATTAAAGAAAAGACGCGCGAGAAAATATTGGAGCTTGCTGTCAAGCCGGCTTACTTTGTTCCCGAAACAGTGCGCACCGATGTCTTGTTTCGCAACATGAAAAAAAGCCGTAACCATTTTGCCGTCGTCTTAGATGATTATGGCGGCATGAGCGGCATTATCACCATGAATGACCTCTTAGAAGAGCTGGTGGGTGATTTGGAGGATGACAGTTCACTGCCGCTGGAACCGCCTCTTATTGAACGCCTGGATTCACAAACCTGGAAGATACAAGGCTCCACTCCCTTAGATCTGCTCAGCGAGCAGTTAGGTGTTAAGCTGCCGGAAGATGATTATGAAACCTTTGGTGGTTTAGTTTTTGGATTGCTGGGTACGATTCCTGAAGATGGCAGTACACCGGAGCTGGAGGAATATGGATTAATTATTAAAGTTACAGAAATCAGGGAACATCGTTTAGTCAGCGCCCTTGTCTGTTTAGAGCAGCCTGGTACCGGCAGGGAAGTAGAAACTGTAAACTAACAGCCTCATTGTAAAGCCGCCCTTAACTTAATAAGGGCGGCTGTCTGTTAGGAGGGGGGTGCTGCAGGAAAGGCACAATTCTTGTAAGTTATAGGAAAACGCAAGGAATCCGGTTTTTTATGTTGAAATAAGAAGTAACATGGCTATTTCACAGAGGAGTAACATGTTAAGGCAGTCAAGCAAATATGAGGAGGAGGAAAAGTATGTTACCTGGTTACGCCGGCAAAATATTATTTGTTGATCTGACCAAGGGAACTTGGGAGGAAAAAGAGCTGACAGCTGATTTAGCAAGGGATTTTATTGGTGGTTATGGTATTGGTGCAAAAATACTTTACAATCTGATGCCTCCGGGTGCAGATCCTTTGGGTCCCGACAATATTTTAGGTTTTGTCACCGGTCCGGTGACGGGTACGAAGGCCTTCTTTAGCGGTCGTTACACTCTGGTGCATAAATCACCGGTAACCGGTGGTTGGAATGATGCTAATTCGGGTGGCTATTTTGGTCCTGAACTAAAAAAAGCCGGTTATGATGCAGTTTTCATTTCCGGCATGGCTGAAAAGCCTGTTTATCTTTATATAAACGACGGTAAAGTTGAAATCAGGGATGCTTCTCATCTGTGGGGAAAAGACACCAAGGAAACCTGGGCTGAACTGAAAAAGGAAACCGGGGAACCAAGATTGCGTGTCGTAGCCATTGGTCCGGCAGGTGAAATGCTTTCTTTATTAGCCTGCCCCATTAATGACGGCCATCGTGCTCCGGGTCGTGGTGGTGGCGGTGCCGTAATGGGTTCTAAAAAGCTCAAAGCTATTGCTGTGCGTGGTACCGAAGTTATTGCAATGGCAGATGAAGAAAAAGTACAGGCCATGAATAGAGAGATGGTTAATAATTTAAGAAATAATCCCGGTGCACAAGCCTTTGGCGAGATGGGTACCGGTGCAGGTACAGCTGCTTCTGCCCTCAATGGTGATTCACCCGTAAAGAATTGGGGCGGCATCGGTGTTGTTGATTATGGTGAAGAAGCGGCAGAAAAACTTAGTGCTGCTGTTCTTGATCAGTTTAAAGTGAAAAAATATAACTGCGCAAATTGTCCCCTGGGCTGCGGTGCAGAGTATGAAGTTAATACAGGCCGCTGGCCGTTGGGACCAACGGAACGCCCCGAGTATGAAACCGCGGCATCTTTTGGCAGTAACCTGTTAAATTATGAAGCTGACGCAGTTTTAAAGTGCAACGAAATCTGCAACCGCTATGGACTGGATACTATCTCCACCGGCGGTACTGTTGCCTGGGCCATGGAATGCTATAACAATGGTGTCTTAACAAAAGAGGAATTAGACGGCATAGATTTAACCTGGGGCAACGGTGCGGCAATTGTGGCACTGACCCAGAAAATTGCTGACCAGGAAGGCTGCGGGGCAGTTTTAGCGCATGGTTCAGCATACGCCGCCCAAAAATGGGGTAAAGGTGAGGAATATTTGCAGACGGTCTTAGGCATTGAACTGCCCATGCATGACCCCAGGCTGGCACCCGGTTTTGCCCGCACTTACAAGTATGATCCCACTCCGGCACGCCATGTTAAAGGTGGTTTAGGTTTTGCGCAAATGTTTGGAGCTCCGATAGGCGATAAATATGACTATAACAATACCGGCGAACTGGATGTGGTGATGACTACCAATCAGGAAGTGCAAAACTGCGTGGGCTTTTGTACTTTTATGTCACAGGCCGGGCTGCAGGAGGCAGAGAGAAAATATCTTGAAGCTGTTACCGGCAGACCGTTTACCGCCGCCGACAGTTATAAAACCGGTCTGCGCATTCTAAACATGCGACATGCTTTTAATTTAAGGGAAGGCCTGACACCGAAAGATTTCAAGATTCCTGACCGGTGTGTTGGTAACCCGCCGCAGCCGACCGGACCGGTAGCCGGAGTAGAAATCGACCATGAAAAGCTGGGCAGGAATTTCTTTGCCGCTGCCAACTGGGATTTCGAAACCGGCAAACCTTCACTTGAATCTCTGCGTGAACTGGGTGGTTTAGACGAAGTGATTAATGATCTTTATGGTGAATAAATAATAAAGGCTGCCGGCCGTGATCGGGCCGGCAGCCTTTTAACCCTGCCGGCAGACAATTAGTAACAAAGAGGTGATGCAAAGTGAAAATTACTGTGAAGTATTTTGGCTTAGCTGCCGAGTTTTTGAAATCTACTCCACCATTACTAACTGTAGCTGAAGGGACAACTATCGAGCAGCTTCTTGCTCAGCTTTGTCTCCAGCAGGATGAAAACAGTGCTAAGGCGCTTCGTGCGGCAACCTTCCTCGTGAATAAAGAAAAAGCCACCCGCGGAACAGTTTTACAGGATGGTGATGAGGTGTTGATAATGCTGCGGTTAGCCGGTGGTTAAATGATCATTTTCTGCTGCCTTGTTAGCTTCAGTGTTATTAGCGTGAGTAAAGAAGAAGTTTATGAAGCCGGCGGAAAAACGCAGAGCATGTGCCACAACTAATGGTGCAACGCTGCGAAAAGTGTTTTCATCATACTGTCCTGACGCAAAATACTGCTCATACCAGGCTATAGATAAATGACTACCGTAATCAATCCAGTCGTAAGCTTTTTTGCTTGTAACGTGGTGATGTTTGCCGTTATCAGCGTAAAAATCTTGCTCCCATTCGTAGTAACCACCGCTTGTGACCTGATATGGTGGCCAATGATCAGTAAGCCACTTTTCAAATTCACCATGTCCTTTACTGCCTGTGATGCCGCTATGTTGTGGGATGAAAATATCCTGTATCAGATGCAGTGCACGCCCCAGCTGATAGATAGCATCAGCTTGCTTCCCTTCTTGCCACAAGGTAGTAGCTGTAGAAGAGATAGCTGCGGTTTCATCGGCTGAACTTTTGCTCAGCAGGTAGCCCCGGTGTGACCATGGATGATGGAAATGACTCAGGGTACAGATATAACCTCCCGAAAGCGGCAGGTCTGCGTCTCTGGTTCCGGCAGCTAAAATTTCCAGATACTTTTTGCCGCTCGTTTTCTCTGTTTGTTCAAGGAAGTAAACTATCTCCTGCTTGCCATCGTTGCTGAGCAGCAAAGCAGTAGCCTCAGCAAGCTCCATATGACTGATAATTTGAAATAATGAATTTAGCAAGTATTTGATCATCATAGTTTATTATATTCAGTAAACTGCTAAAGGGAATAGCAAGTGGCAAAATGAACCTCCCGTCAATATCTTGTATTAATAGGATGGGACAGGAGGGATTATCGTGACTAACAGGTCGGAGCAGGCGGGCAGCTGCGGTACAGGAAATGCCAGCCTGGATCAGGCTTTAGCTAAGGCCGGTTATGTATATGATCCTGCGCAAAAAATATTCTTTTCTCATCAGCAGGCCTGGCAGCGCGATTATGGTTACTGCCGCTTTTATGATGAAATGTTAGCACCACTAAGTATGATTGTTGACTGTGAGCCCATCTGCTTTAACTATCAGCAGAAAAGCTGGATGATCGAAATGTGGAAAGGCCAATATGCCCTAACCACAGGCTGCGAAGTGGGAGTTTACTATACAGAGGGTGAGAGTATTAATCTTCCCGGCATCTTTCACGGACCATTTTACCGCTGTGTCGGCGATGAGGATATGCTGGAGATGTCCTGTACTCTTTATAAGCACGGTAAGAAACTGTTTACCCGTACTGACAGGCACTGGTGGCTTACCGGCTTTATTCTGGGGGAATTTTCCGAACCGACAGATTTAACCATGGATGTCTCAATAACTTGTAAAGATGAAACTATGCTGACGGCCTTTGTAGAAGGACTGCGCAGCGTGGGCTATCAGGAAGATGAAATCAAAACTTCCGCCCTCACGGTCAATCTGGTGCTGGCTAAACCACGTTCAGCGCAGCCATCCACGCGCACAGCGGAAACTGAACGCATTATACAGTGGAAGAATAAACTGCTCTGCGATGTCTATCAAAGGGTTACCCAAAATTTAGCTGATATCGGCGACAGAATAAAAGTTATCAGAGAGGAACTGCCAGAGCTGTATGAAGT
>JAAYKP010000106.1 GCA_012522335.1 Bacillota bacterium | reverse complement strand
TTTCCCGCAGATAGATGGGAGCAGTTCAATCTTTCTGCGCCTTGTGGCCAGTGTAATTCCCGGTTTCGACCAGCACAGGCAGAGCGGCAATGATAGTGAAACGGGCTCTGCAGGAGAATTTTCACTGCCAAAACTGGCACTAAATAACTGGCACGATCCCAAAAAGGTTATTTGTACCCAAATTCCCTATCTAGATACTGTACCGGAAGCACTGCTAAGTCAGTCGGCTGCTGAACAGTCTGAACCGCAAATTACTTTTCCCCTGCGTCAGCAGCTGACGAGGGAAAGGACTGTGCTGCTTTATCATACCCATGCTACAGAATCCTTTGTCCCCTCTTCCGGCAGTGCCTTTGCCGCCGCTGATTTGTCACAGACCATTACACAGCTTGGCGCAGAGCTGGCCGACCTGCTGCAGAATGAATACCAGATTCCGGTTTACCATGACCGGACTATCCATGATGTGCCCCGCACCGGTGCATATGAAAGGGCGCTGCCCAGGCTCACCGCCTTGCTAAACAAATACCCGGAGACCGTTTTAGTGGTTGACTTGCATCGTGATGGTGTTGCTAAAAAAATAACCACCACTGAACTGAATGGTCAGGCGGCAGCCCGTGTTTTATTTGTGGTAGGCTCACGCCATGAAAAGTGGCGGGAAAACATGAGTAAGGCCGAATTTTTACATAATGCGCTGGAAAAAATGGCACCGGGCATTTCCCGGGGCATTCGGGAGCGTCCTCTGGTTTATAATCAGGATGTACACCCTGGCTGCCTCTTAATTGAGTTAGGCGGTTATCAAAATTCCCTGGAAGAAGCAAGGCGAACGCTGCCTTTGCTGGCAGAGGCCTTGGCCTTACTGTATCGGTCCGGTCAGTAGGCGGGCGGCTGCCTGATGTCAGTTTTTGCTGCATTATAGCCGCAGGTATAAAGAAACAGGTCCCCGGGAGAAAATATTGCTGAGCATTATTGTAGGAGGGGACCGGTATGAAAAAGCAAACGGTACTGTCCGTCTTGCTTATTTTTTTATTTGCCTTTACTTTACTATATGCCGGCTTAACGCTCTCGGAGCGGGCTCTGCAGCAGGTAAGCGGTACTGCCGGTAAACCGGCGGCTTTTGCCCTCAGTCATGATGAAGGGGGGACGTGGGTGCTGATCTTTGCCGGCCGTACGCTGCGTTGGAAAGGACAGTTCTGGCGGCTGCTGTGGCAGAAGCAGAGATAATTGCTAACTGTTGCTTGTCAAGAGGCTTAAATGCTATAATATGCAGGAAGATGCAGGAGGATGACAATGCAGCAGAAAAACATTCGTAATTTTAGTATTATCGCCCATATTGATCACGGCAAATCAACGCTGGCAGACCGTCTGCTGGAGGTAACGGGAGCACTTACACAGCGTGAAATGTCGGCTCAGGTGCTGGATCAATTAGATTTGGAACGTGAACGGGGCATTACCATTAAACTGCAGGCAGTCCGTTTAAAGTACCAGGCTCAGGATGGACAGGAATATACGCTTAATTTGATTGATACTCCTGGGCACGTTGACTTTACCTATGAAGTTTCACGCAGTCTGGCGGCATGTGAAGGAGCACTGCTGGTCATAGATGCGGCTCAGGGCATTGAGGCGCAAACTTTGGCCAACGTCTATTTAGCTTTGGAACACAATTTGGAAATTATTCCGGTGATTAATAAGATTGATTTGCCCAGTGCTGACGTAGAAAAAGTAAAACGGGAACTGGAAGAAGTAATTGGTTTGCCCGGAGAGGAAGCTGTACTGACGTCTGCCAAGGAAGGACTGGGCATTACTGAAGTGCTGGAAGCTGTAGTCCAGAAGGTGCCGGCCCCTGTAGGTGAACGGGAAGCACCTTTGCGGGCACTTATTTTTGATTCACATTATGATACCTACCGTGGGGCAATTGCTTATGTGCGCATCATGGAAGGTCAGCTGAGACCGCGGATGAAAATTAAAATGATGTCCAGTAACAAAGTTTATGAAGTCTCAGAGGTGGGTATTTTTACGCCCGGCATGACACCTACTGCCGGTTTAGCTGCCGGTGAAGTGGGTTATGTGGTGGCAGGGGTGAAAAATGTAAAAGATACCCGTGTCGGTGATACCATAACTGATGCCGACAGGCCTGCAGCTGACCCGCTGCCGGGTTATCAGCGGGCCAACCCCATGGTGTACTGCGGCTTTTATCCGGTAGACAGTAATGATTATGAGGATTTACGCGATGCACTGGATAAGCTTAACCTCAACGATGCGGCCTTAACCTTTGAACCGGAAACATCGGAAGCCCTGGGCTTTGGTTTCCGCTGTGGTTTTTTAGGTCTGCTGCACATGGAGATTATTCAGGAGCGCCTGGAACGTGAACATCAGCTGTCTTTAATTACTACGGCACCTAACGTTGTCTATCGTGTCACCCTGAAAAACGGCAGGGAGCTGGAAATTGATAATCCTACCCGCATGCCTAAGGCAGCGGAAACTGCCGCCATTGCCGAACCATTTGTTTCAGCCCGGGTGATCACACCTAATGATTATGTTGGTGCGGTGATGGAAATCTGTCAGGATAAACGGGGTATCTTTGTCAATATGGAGTATCTCGATACAACCCGGGTTTCGCTGACCTATGAAATGCCCTTAAGTGAAATAATTTTTGATTTCTTCGACTTGTTAAAATCACGTACCCGGGGTTATGCCTCTTTTGACTATGAGCTGATTGGCTATCGTGAATCTGAGCTGGTGAAAGTTGATATTTTAATTAACGGAGAAGTTGTTGACGCCCTTTCCTTTATTGCGCATCTGGAGCGGGCTGCCCAGCGGGGACGGGAACTGGCCGGTAAATTACGTCAGCTAATCCCCCGCCAAATGTTCGATGTGCCCATTCAGGCCGCGATAGGTCAAAAGATCATTGCGCGTGAGACGATAAAAGCCATGCGTAAAAATGTCCTTGATAAATGTTATGGCGGCGACATCACGCGCAAAAGAAAATTACTGGAAAAACAAAAGGCCGGCAAAAAACGTCTGAAGCAGGTTGGCAGTGTGGAAATTCCGCAGGAAGCATTTATGGCTGTGCTGAGTATTGATTAATGATGGGAACAGCTGTTTATCTCCACATACCTTTTTGCCAGGCCAAATGTTTTTACTGTGATTTCTTGTCCTTTGTCCGCACAGAGAGCAGTATTACTCCTCAGCGTTACCTGCAGGGTTTAAAGCAGGAGTTAGCCCTGCGGGGTGCGGAACTTAAGTCTGCCGGCTGGGAGGTAGCAACGCTGTATATCGGCGGCGGTACGCCCACCGTGCTGGAATTAACAGAGCTGCGGGAGCTTTTAACCTGCTGCCGCCGGTACCTGCCCTTAGCTTCTGCTCCCGAATGGACGGTAGAAGCTAATCCCTGTACTATTACACCGGAGGTGGTGAAGCTGCTATCCGCCGCCGGCGTTAACCGTCTCAGTCTGGGCGTGCAGGATCTTTGTAACCGGCGTCTGGCCGGTTTGGGACGTCTGCATACGGCTGAGCAGGCACGGGAAGCTTATCTGCTCTGCCGTGACTACTTCCCTGCCGTGGCGCTGGATCTGATGACGGCTTTACCCGGACAGACAACTGCGCAGCTGCTGGAGACCCTGGCCGTTGTCTGTGACTGGGGACCACAGCATCTGTCCTTATATGGGTTAATCGTGGAAGAAGGGACGGCTTTGGCGGCGCAAGTAGAGGCCGGTCAGGTACAGCTGCCGGATGAGGATGAGGTGCTGGCGATGTTTCTGGCCGGCCGGCGGTATTTACAGGCACGGGGCTATGAACATTATGAAATTGCCAACTATGCCCTGCCTGGTTATCGCTGCCGTCATAACCTGACATATTGGCAGAACCGGCCCTATTTAGGGCTTGGTTTAGGTGCCCATTCTTATTGGCATGGTGTGCGCTGGGAAAACACCCGGGATCCGCAAACTTATCTGGCGCAGCTGGCTGCCGGCCAGCTTCCCCTGGCTGTCCAAACTGTGGTGACGCCGGAGATGGCCATGGAAGATACTATGATTTTAGGGTTACGCTTAGTGCATGGCGTTAGTTTTGCTGAGTTTAAAAAAAGGTTTGGCCAAGATTTGCGCCAGGTTTTTCAACAGGAGATAAAGTCCTTACAAAAGTTAGGCCTGATAGAGTGTGATGAACACTATCTCCGTTTAAGCGCAAAGGGCTTACCGCTTGCTAATCTGGTGTTCGCGGAATTCTTGCGTTAGTATTTTAGCTTGTCAGGCACCTTGACAAATACCAGTGATAATGGTATTTTTTTATTAGATTAGCACTCACCTCAAGAGAGTGCTAATCTAAGGAGGCATTAAAATGACTGGTTTAAATGAGAGGAAACAAAAGATTCTCCATGCCATTGTTACCGATTATATCCAAACGGCAGAACCGGTCGGCTCGCGTACTATCTCACGCCATTATCAAATTAATCTATCCGCAGCGACCATTCGTAATGAGATGGCCGACTTGGAAGAGCTGGGTTATGTAACACAGCCGCATACTTCAGCCGGGCGGATTCCTACGCAGCAAGGTTACCGCTTTTATGTGGATGCCCTGATGGACCAGGCAGCATTGACGCCAGCGGAGGAAAAATATCTGACAGAGTTCTTCCGGCAGTTACAAAAGATGCAGGAAATTGATCTGATTATCAAATATACGGCCCGCGTTTTATCTGATCTGACGAACTACACTTCCTTAGTCCTTGGTCCGCAGTTTAGACGCAGCGCCTTTAAGCAGATGCAAATTATTCCTATTGACCAGGAGCGGGCTCTGGTAGTTTTAATAACTGACACTGGATATATTAAAAACAAAGTAATTATGTTACCGCGTGCCTTAGAGCAGGAAGAATTAGATCATGTCGTGGCCTATTTAAACCAGCAGATGGCAGGCAAAACCATTGCCAGCCTGTCTGCAGAACAGCTGCGTCAGCTGCGCTATGATCTGTATGCCCGCATAGACATTTTTAATCACTTGATGAATATGCTGGAGGAAAGTGCGGCAGAGGGAGAAAGCCGTGTTTTCTTAGGCGGTACTTCCAATATTCTTAATCAGCCTGAATTTAAGGATATGGAAAAAATAAAACATCTGTTAACACTCTTCGAGCAGGGTGACCGCCTCAGCTTTATGCTGGAAACAGATGCGGAAGGTGTCCTGATTCGCATTGGCACAGAGAATAATCTGCAGGAGATGAATGACTGCAGCTTAATTACCGCAAGCTACTACCTGTATGACCGTCCGGTTGGCACAATTGGTGTACTGGGGCCGACGCGGATGGAGTATGCACGGGTGATTACGATTATTGAAGCGATCGCCAACCAACTGAACCGGCTGATTGCAGCGTTATAAAGAGGTGACAATTATGAACGCAGAGGAAAAGGTTGAAAACATCTCAGCAGAAACAGAAACGACAGCAGCCGAGGCTGCTGAAACTGTACAGACAGAGGCGGCAGAGCCAGAGGAGACGGCAGCTGCAGCACCGGAGAGGGCGGATGAGGCTGAAGAGAAACAAGCCGAAACGGCAGTGATGCAGCTGCAGGAAAAGAATGAGCAGCTGTTAAACCAACTGCATCGTCTGCAGGCGGATTTTGATAACTATCGCAAAAGAATAGCTAATGAGAAAAAAGACTGGCATACACAGACTGTTTGTGATGTAGTGCGAGAATTACTGCCTGTACTTGATAACCTGGAGCGTGCTAATGAAGCGGCAGGCTCCTTAGAGGCATTAAAAGAAGGTGTGGAGTTAATCCATCGGCAGCTGCTGACAGCTTTAGCTAAAGTAGGTTTTGAGAAGATTGAAGCCTGTGGTCAGCAGTTCGATCCGAATTTTCATCATGCTGTAATGCAGGTGGAGGCTGATGAGCCGGAGAACACCGTCGTCGAAGAACTGCAAAAAGGATATAAGGTTAAGGGGCGGGTTGTGCGCCCAAGTATGGTTAAAGTAGCTAAGTAATGGCAAAGGGAGGACATAGAGATGAGTAAAGTAATCGGTATAGACCTGGGAACTACTAACTCATGTGTTGCTGTAATGGAAGGTGGTCAACCTGAAGTAATTGCCAATGCCGAAGGTGAACGTGTTACTCCTTCTGTAGTAGCCTTTAAGAAAGATGGGGAACGTCTAATCGGTCAGGTTGCCAAACGTCAGGCAATTACTAACCCGGATCGCACCATTATGTCTGTGAAGCGGCATATGGGAACTGATTATAGAGTAACGATAGATGATAAAAACTATACACCGCAGGAGATTTCAGCTATGATCCTGCAGAAATTAAAGCAGGACGCGGAAGCATATCTTGGGGAAAAGGTGGAGCAGGCTGTAATCACTGTACCTGCTTATTTTACTGATGCTCAACGCCAGGCAACTAAAGATGCCGGCAGAATTGCCGGTTTGGAAGTGCTGCGGATTATTAATGAGCCTACGGCAGCCGCTTTGGCCTACGGCATGGATAAAGGTGAGGAACAAACTATTTTAGTTTTTGATTTAGGCGGCGGCACCTTTGATGTTTCCATTCTTGAATTGGGGGATGGTGTCTTTGAGGTAAAGGCTACCAGCGGTAATAACCGGCTGGGTGGCGATGATTTTGATGAGAAGATTATCCAGTACTTAGCTGAACAATTTAAAAAGGCTGAAGGCATTGATTTAACTAAAGACCGCATGGCGATGCAGCGTCTCAAAGAAGCAGCAGAGAAAGCAAAGATTGAACTTTCCAGTGTTACTACTACCAATATTAATCTGCCTTTTATTACCGCTACGGCTGAGGGGCCGAAACACCTGGATATTACCCTGACCCGTGCTAAATTTAATGAACTGACGGCAGATCTGGTAGAAGCAACGATGATACCGACCCGTAATGCTTTGGCTGATGCCGGGCTCAAACCAACAGATATTGACCGGGCCATTCTGGTTGGCGGTTCTACCCGTATTCCGGCTGTACAGGAGGCAATTAAAAATTTAATTGGTAAAGAGCCGCATAAAGGTGTTAACCCTGATGAAGTAGTGGCCCTGGGTGCCGCTATTCAGGCCGGCGTCCTGGCCGGTGAAGTAAAAGATGTTCTGCTGTTAGATGTTACTCCGCTGTCTCTTGGTATTGAAACTTTAGGTGGTGTCTTTACCCCCATCATTGAAAGAAACACCACTATTCCCACCGATAAAAAACAAATCTTTTCCACGGCAGCAGATAATCAGACACAAGTGGAAATCCATGTGCTGCAGGGTGAGCGGCCCATGGCTGCAGACAATAAGACTTTAGGACGCTTTATTTTAGACGGCATTCCGCCGGCACCGCGCGGAGTTCCGCAAATTGAGGTTACATTTGACATAGACCGTAACGGTATTGTCAGTGTTTCAGCCAAAGATTTGGGTACCGGCAAAGAACAAAAGATTACCATTACGGCTTCCACAGGCCTTAGCGATAAGGAAATTGAGGCCATGGTTAAAGAAGCCGAACAATATGCGGCTGAGGACGCAAAGCTGAAGGAACTGGCGGAAGCACGCAATGAAGCTGATAGTATTGCTTACAGCACGGAAAAAATGCTCAAAGATTTAGGAGATAAAGTAGATGCTGCCAAAAAAGCAGAAGTAGAAGCAGCTATTAAAAAGCTGCGGGCAGAAGCGGCAAAAGATGATGCGGCAGCTATTCGTGCAGCCATTGAAGAACTGACGAAGTATTTACATGAGCTGTCAACACAAATGTATCAACAGCAGCAGGCTAATACAGATACTGCCGGGTCCGGGACGAAAACAGACGATACTACGGTGGATGCAGAATACGAGGTAGTGGATGACGAGGAAGACAAAAGGTAAGTGAGGAACGGGAGAGCGCATGGCCAAACGAGATTATTATGAAGTGTTAGGTGTGTCACGGGACGCGTCGACAGAAGAAATTAAAAAAGCGTACCGTAAATTGGCACGAAAGTACCATCCCGATGTAAACCGGGACGATAAAGACGCGGAAAAAAAATTTAAGGAAGTAAAAGAAGCCTATGATGTGTTGAGTGATCCTCAAAGAAGAGCTCAGTATGATCAGTTTGGTCATGCAGCGGAAACGGGAGGATTTGGCACAGGCGGGTTTGGTGGGTTTGGTCAGGGCGATTTCTCTGGATTTGGCGGTTTTGAAGATATTTTTGATTCATTTTTTGGCGGGTTTGGTGGGGCGACGCAGACGCGCCGTTCCGCCGGACCACAACGCGGAAATGATTTGCGCTATGATTTGGAGATTACCTTAGAGCAGGCAGCCTTGGGTTTAGAGACAACGATTAATGTTCCGCGTGCGGAAAGTTGTGACAGCTGTGGCGGCAGTGGAGCCAAACCCGGCACCAAACCGGAAACCTGCAGTCACTGTCATGGTACAGGACAACAGCAGGTGGCGCGTAATACGGCATTCGGACGTTTTGTCAGTGTCCAAACATGTCAGGCTTGTGGTGGTACAGGTTCGGTCATTAAAGAACGCTGCCCGGACTGCCATGGCAGCGGGCGTGTACAGCGTGAGCGTAAAATTGAAATCAAAATTCCTCCCGGCGTGGAAACCGGGTCACGTTTGCGTGTCGCCAATGAGGGCGAGGCAGGACTGCGCGGCGGCCCACCCGGTGATTTATATATTGTTGTTCACGTGCGCCCACATAAACTTTTTGTCCGGCAGGGCAATGATATTATCATAGAAGTGCCCATTTCTTTTACCCAGGCTACTTTGGGGACAGAATTAGAAGTACCTACCTTGACCGGTAAAGCCCGTGTTAAAATCCCTGCCGGAACACAAACAGGTACTACCTTCCGTTTACGGGGTAAAGGAATTCCCCATTTGCGGGGTTACGGTCAGGGCGATCAGCATGTAAAAGTAGTCGTAAAGATACCGAAAAAAATATCCAACAAGCAAAAAGAGCTGCTGCGGGAATTTGCCAGGCTTGCCGGAGAAGATGTGGCCGGCGAAGACAAAAGTTTCCTGCACAAAATGAAAGATGCCTTCGGCGGCAAATAAGGAGAAAAAGATGCGCTGGTTGGAAATAATAATTTATACTCACAAGGAGAGCACAGAGGCCATTGCTGCCAAACTGCTGGCTTTAGGTGCCGGTGGTGTTTCATTGGAAGAAAGCTGGCTGTGGGAACAAGCAAAAAAAGATAGTG
>JAAYKP010000105.1 GCA_012522335.1 Bacillota bacterium | reverse complement strand
TAGAAATGGTAATGCCCGGCGACAACATTCAAATGAAAATTGAATTAATTACGCCCATCGCTCTGGAAGAAGGTTTGCGCTTCGCTATCCGTGAAGGCGGCCGTACCGTGGGCGCCGGCGTTGTAACCGGTATTCTGGAATAATTATATGCAGTCCCTAGGCTGTTCAGAACTTTGAACAGCCTAGGCTAACGATGAAGCAAAAGGTTGCGGGCTTAGTCCCGGTAATTTTTGTGGAGTAGTCTGAGAAGCAGACGAATGAAGGAGGGAAAATGATGGCTAAGCAAAAGATACGCATCCGTCTCAAAGCCTTTGATCATCAAATTTTAGATCAGTCTTCAAGTAAAATCGTAGAGACGGCGAAAAGGACTGGCGCGGCCGTGTCCGGTCCCATTCCCCTGCCGACAGAAAAAAGTATTTATACTGTTATTCGGGCACCCCATAAATATAAGGATTCCCGTGAGCAGTTTGAGATGCGGACACATAAGCGGCTGATCGATATTCTGGAGCCTACCCCCAAGACTATTGATGCCTTAATGAGATTAGATCTGCCGGCCGGTGTTGATATTGAAATCAAACTGTAAGCAAAGGGAACCAGCTTTTTAAGGAGGTGCAAAAGATGGAAAAAGCAATCTTAGGTAAAAAACTCGGTATGACGCAAATTTTTACTCCCGAAGGTGAAGTTGTTCCGGTCACCGTAATTGAAGCCGGACCTTGTTATGTGGTGCAGAAGAAAACTGCCGCCATCGATGGTTATGAGGCCATCCAGGTTGGTTTTGGTAAAATCAAAGAGAAGCATGTTACTAAACCGCAGGCCGGTCATTTTGCCAAGGCAAAGACAGCCCCGACTAAATATTTACGTGAATTCCGCCTGGCTGATGTCAGTGCTTATGAAGTAGGTCAGGAAATTAAAGCTGACATTTTCGGCGAGGGCGACTGGGTTGATGTTACAGCCAAAACGAAGGGTAAAGGATTTGCCGGCTCTATTAAGCGGCATGGTCAAGGGCGTGGTCCCACGACTCATGGCTCGCACTATCACCGCGGCCCAGGTTCACTAGGCTCAATAGATGCGGCGCGAGTTTTTAAAGGTCGTCCCCTACCAGGCCGTATGGGCGGTGACAAGGTTACTGTCCAAAAACTGCAGGTAATCAGGGTGGATGCCGAGCGCAATCTGCTTTTGGTTCGTGGTGCTGTACCCGGTCCGAAAGGCGGTCTAGTTACCATTAAAAATTCAGTCAAGGCTGGACACTAAATGTCCACTAAAAGAGGTAAGAAAAGCTTTTCTCTGGCCTCTAGTTAAGAAAGGAGGATTTGTGATGCCGAAAGCAGCTTTATATAATCAGCAAGGTGAGCAGATCGGTGAAGTAGAGTTACCAGATGCCATTTTTGCTGTTAAAGTTAATGAAGCCGCCATGCACCAGGCTGTTTTGGCCTACCTGGCAAACCAGCGCTTGGCCACAGCGAAAACTAAAACACGCACGGAAGTTAGGGGCGGCGGACGCAAACCATGGCGGCAGAAAGGAACCGGACGTGCGCGGCATGGCTCCATTCGCTCACCTATTTGGCGGGGCGGTGGGGTTGTCTTTGGTCCTGACGGGCAGCGTAATTACAAGCAAGCCTTGCCTAAAAAAGTCAGAAGGTTAGCTTTAAAATCTGCTCTCACAACTAAAGTCAATGCCGGCTCACTGATAGTCCTCGATGCTCTGGTCATGGATGCCCCCAAGACGAAAGAAATGGTCAGGCTGTTAGAGAAGTTAAATGCAGGACGGAAAACTTTACTAATTCTTGACTGTCCCCAGGAAAACGTGGTGAAATCTGCCCGTAATATCCCTGGTGTTAAAACTACCCATGCAGGTCAGCTCAATGTCTATGACATTCTGAACAATGACAATCTGGTAGTGACACGGGATGCCGTGACCCAGATGGAGGAGGTGCTTGCATGATGCGGGAAGCAAGAGATATAATCAGAAGGCCTTTGGTGACTGAGAAGTCCACCAGTTTAATGGGAGAACTTAAATACGTTTTTCAGGTAGATAACAGAGCTAATAAAGTTGAGATCAAAAAGGCTGTCGAAGAGCTGTTTGATGTGAAAGTAAAAGATGTTAATACCATCCGTATGACGGGGAAAGTAAAACGTATGGGCCTGCATTCCGGTCGCCGTCCCAACTGGAAAAAGGCGGTTGTTACCCTTGCCGAAGGCAGCAAGCCCATTGAAATTTTTGAAGGTCTATAACCCAGGAAGGAGGGAGAAAACATGGCAGTTAAAAAATTTGTTCCCACTTCTCCCGGACGTCGTTTTATGACTGTCAGGACTTTTGACGAAATTACAGCTACCAAACCTGAAAAATCACTTTTAGAACCCTTAAAAAAGAAAGCAGGCCGTAATGCCCAGGGTCGGATAACTGTACGTCATCAGGGCGGTGGACATAAACGCAGATACCGGGTTATCGATTTTAAACGCGATAAAGACGGTGTGCCCGCAACTGTTGCCACGATCGAGTATGATCCTAATCGCTCTGCGAATATTGCACTACTTCATTATGCTGATGGAGAAAAACGTTATATTTTGGCTCCGGTGGGAGTTACAGTCGGTACACAGGTGATGTCCGGTGAAGGTGCTGATATTAAGCCCGGTAACGCTCTGAAACTTAAAGATATGCCGGTAGGTACGCTTATTCATAATATTGAATTAAAAGAGGGTAAGGGAGGCCAGCTGGTACGTTCAGCAGGCGCCGCGGCACAGCTGATGGCTAAGGAAGGTAAGTACGCTCAAGTCCGTCTGCCATCGGGTGAAGTTCGTTTTATTTCACAAGAGTGTAAAGCAACAATTGGCCAAGTGGGTAATGTGGATCATGAGAATATTGATATTGGTAAGGCAGGCCGCTCGCGTTGGTTAGGTAAACGCCCGACAGTCCGGGGTGTGGTGATGAACCCGGTTGATCACCCGCATGGTGGTGGTGAAGGTAAATCCCCCATCGGTCGCAAAAGCCCGGTTACGCCTTGGGGTAAACCAACTCTTGGTTACAAAACACGCAAGAAGAATAAAAAGTCTGATCAGTATATTGTCAGACGTCGTAAGACGAAATAAATTGTTCAGGAAGGAGGTCGCCAGCTTTGTCCAGGTCTCTGAAGAAAGGCCCTTATGTTGATGAAAAACTGATTGCGAAAATCAGGAAGATGAATGAAAAGAACGAAAAGAAAGTTATAAAAACCTGGTCCCGCCGTTCCACTATTTTCCCGGAAATGGTCGGCCACACACTGGCGGTCCATGATGGGAGAAAGCATGTACCGGTATACATTACCGAAGATATGGTAGGCCATAAACTCGGCGAGTTTGCACCGACGCGGACGTTCCGTGGACACGGCGGCCATACTGAACGGTCTACTGCATTGAAATAAGGAGGGATTGCCGTGGAAGCAAAAGCATCTGCTAAATATATTCGCATGTCACCGCGGAAGGCCCGCCTGGTGGTGGACCAGATTCGCGGCAAAAATGCTCAGGAAGCCTTGGCTATTTTACAAATGATACCTAATAAGCCGGCCAGGCCTATCTATAAAGTACTGCATTCCGCCATGGCTAATGCGGAAAACAATTATGCCATGAACCGTGACGATTTATATGTGGCGCAAGTTTTTGTCGATCAGGGTCCGGTACTTAAGCGCTATCGTCCCCGGGCCCGCGGTATGGTCAGCCGCATTCGCAAACCCACCAGCCATGTTACCATCATTCTCAAAGAGAAGAGGGAGGGATAAGTCCGTGGGTCAAAAGGTAAGCCCCATCGGCTTCCGGATTGGCGTCATCAGAGATTGGGACGCCAAATGGTACGCCGATAAGAACTATACGGATCAACTGCTCGAAGATATGAAGATCCGCAAAGCTCTTGCCAAACACCTTGACAACGCTGGTGTATCTCGCTTGGAGATAGAGCGCGCTGCCAACCGGATTCGGATTACAGTGCATACAGCCAGACCCGGTATCGTCATTGGCAAAGGAGGATCCGGTGTCGAGGAACTGCGCAAGCAGCTGGAACAATTAACGGATAAACAAGTGCACATTAACATTGTGGAAGTTAAAAAACCGGAATTAGACGCAGCATTAGTTGCTGAGAATATAGCAAGCCAATTAGTAAAGCGTGTCGCTTTCCGTCGTGCGATGAAGCAAGCTATTTTCCGCACAATGCGCGCCGGTGCTAAAGGAATTAAAGTGATGGTCAGCGGCCGGCTGGGCGGTGCAGAAATCGCTCGCAGTGAGTCGCAGCATGAGGGGACTGTGCCCCTGCAGACGTTACGTGCTGATATTGACTACGGTTTTGCGGAAGCCCACACAACTTACGGTCGGATTGGCGTAAAAGTCTGGATCTATAAAGGGGAGGTTCTCCCGACCAAGCAGAGAAATTCGGAAGGAGGGAACCCGGATGCTGATACCAAAAAGAGTTAAGTATCGCAGACAGCATCGTGGCCGCATGAAAGGCAAGGCACAGGTGGGTAATGAAATTGTGTTTGGTGAATACGGTTTGCAGGCCCTGGAACCGGCCTGGATTACCAACCAGCAAATTGAAGCTGCCCGTGTTGCCATGACCCGTTATATCAAGCGTGGTGGTAAAGTCTGGATTAAAATTTTCCCTGATAAGCCTGTGACTTCTAAACCTGCTGAGACACGTATGGGTAGCGGTAAGGGTTCACCTGAATATTGGGTAGCCGTTGTTAAACCCGGCCGTATTCTGTTTGAACTGGCAGGGGTTGCAGAGGATGTTGCTCGGGAAGCAATGCGGTTAGCCGCGCATAAGCTGCCGATTAAAACAAAATTTGTGAAACGTGCAGAGACAGGTGGTGAGAGCCATGAAAGCTAAAGAGTTAAGAGAATTCAGCGATGCGGAATTGAGAGGAAAACTATCCGAATTGAAAGAGGAACTGTTTAACTTACGCTTTCAAATGGCTACCAGACAGTTAGAGAATCACATGCGTATTCGCGAAGTGCGCAAAAATATTGCCAGAATTAAAACTGTGCAGCGTGAACGTGAACTTAACTCCTGACAAAAGCGTCGCTTTTGGCCGGAAGCAACTGGATCCGAAAGGAGGCAATGCTCTTGGAACGTCGTAATCGCAAGACCCGGATAGGCTGGGTTGTGAGTGACAAAATGGATAAAACGGCTGTAGTTAGTGTGGAAAGAAGAACTCGTCATCCTTTATATGGCAAGATTATCCGTGTAACTAAGAAGTACAAAGTACATGATCCGGACAACAGCTGCAGCATCGGAGATAAAGTTAGAATCATGGAAACCAGGCCCTTGAGTAAGGATAAAAGATGGCGTTTAGTAGAAATCATAGAAAAAACTAAACTATAGCACTGGAAGTCGGAGGTCAGAATCGGATTCGCAGCAGTAGTTGCTACAAGTATGAAATCCGACATCAGCTAGCTGAAATCTGTTTTTGAGGAGGTTTGAAGATGATTCAGGCCGAAACGTATCTGAAGGTTGCCGATAATTCCGGTGCCAAAAAGATAATGTGCATTAAGGTCCTCGGCGGTTCTAGACGGAAATACGGCAACGTGGGTGATATTATTGTGGCTTCTGTTAAAGAAGCAACGCCCGGTGGAGTTGTCAAAAAAGGCGACGTCGTGAAAGCCGTTATCGTCCGTACCGTTAAGGGATTACGGCGCAACGACGGCTCTTACATCAAATTTGATGAAAATGCCGCCGTCCTGATTAATGATCAGAAAAACCCGCGCGGGACCCGGATTTTCGGACCGGTAGCCCGGGAACTGCGGGATAAAGAATTTATGAAAATAGTATCGCTGGCACCGGAAGTGATTTAGCGTAAGGAGGTGCAACATTTACAGTGGCTAAACTCCATGTAAAAAAAGGAGACCAAGTTCTTGTCCTCTCCGGTAAGGATAAAGGCAAGAAGGGCAAAGTTCTTACCTCACTACCCACAGAGGGTAAAGTGGTTGTTGAAGGAGTAAATATTGTCAAGAAGCACGCCCGTGCCACTCAGCACATGCAGGCCGGTATTCATGAAGTTGAGGCGCCTATCTATAGTGCCAAAGTCATGGTCATCTGTCCCAGCTGCAAGCAGCCAACACGGATTAAAAAAGCACCGGTTCAAAAGGCATACAATAAGCAAGGCTGGGCCCGCGCCTGTAAAAAATGTGGGGAGCTTCTCGACAAGTAGCCGGAAAGGAGGTAACAGTAGATGCCCCGCTTAAAAGAAAAATACCTTAATGAAGTACGACCTGCTTTAATGGCACGTTTTCAATATAAAAACATGCTCGAGGCTCCTCGTTTGGAAAAAGTAGTTATCAACATGGGGGTTGGTGAAGCGAAAGACAATCCCAAAGCGCTCGATGCCGCCGTTAAAGATTTAACTATAATTTCCGGACAGCGCCCGGTGATTACGAAAGCCAGAAAGTCTGTTGCCAGTTTTAAAATTCGTGAAGGCATGAGTATTGGCTGCAAAGTAACACTGCGCGGCGACAGAATGTATGAGTTTCTCGACAAATTAATGAATATAGCACTGCCTCGGGTACGTGATTTTCGTGGTGTTTCACCTAAATCTTTTGACGGACGTGGTAACTATTCCTTAGGCCTGCGCGAACAGTTGATTTTCCCGGAAATCAGCTACGACGACGTAGAAAAAGTTCGTGGCATGGATGTCATTATTGTGACGACGGCGAAGACAGACGAAGAGGCGAGAGAATTATTGCGCGAGATGGGGATGCCATTTCGTAATGCTTAAAAACTAGCAAAAGGAGGGGAAATAGTGGCCAAAAAGTCTAAAATAGCTCAGGCTAAAAGAGAGCCTAAGTTTAAGGTACAAGGCTACAACCGCTGCAACCTGTGCGGCCGTCCCCGCGCGTACCTGCGCAAATTTGGTATGTGCCGCCTTTGTTTCCGTAAGCTCGCCCATGAAGGGAAAATCCCCGGAGTGAAGAAAGCCAGCTGGTAGGGGATAGGAGAGAAAGGAGGTTCGATTGCAATGACCATGACGGACCCAATTGCCGACATGTTAACAAGGATCCGCAATGCCAATATGGCCAGACACGATACGGTTGAGGTGCCTGGCTCGAAGGTTAAAGTTGCAGTTGCGGAGATACTGAAAAACGAAGGTTTTATTAAAGATTACGAGTTTAAAAAGGATAATAAGCAGGGAACCATCAAGATCTTTTTGAAATATGGTCCAAACCGTGAAAAGGTGCTGACCGGTCTGAAGCGGATCAGTAAGCCCGGTTTGCGTGTATATGCGCGGAAAGATGAACTGCCCAAAGTATTGGGTGGTCTCGGTATCGCCATCATTTCCACCTCACAGGGGATCATGACCGACAAGGCTGCCCGCAGAGCCGGAGTCGGGGGAGAAGTCCTCTGCTACATCTGGTAAAGGAGGGATATGAAATGAGCCGTATCGGCCGCAAGCCTATTCAACTGCCTGCAGGAGTTGAAGTTATAAACAATAATAATGTCGTGACAGTTAAAGGGCCCCTGGGACAACTGCAGAAAGCTCTGCCGCGGGAAATCGAGATAAAGGTAGAGGACAATCAAGTGGTTGTCACACGCCATAATGACGAAAAAACTCAGCGCTCCCTCCATGGTTTGACCCGGACATTAATTGCCAACATGGTGGAAGGTGTCACCAAAGGGTACAGTAAAACACTGGAACTGGTGGGCGTCGGTTATCGTGCCACAAAACAGGGGAACAACGTTGTGCTTAACATTGGTTATTCTAATCCTGTTAACATTACCCCGCCCCAGGGGATTGAACTGGAAGTCCCCGCACCGAATAGAATTGTGGTAAAAGGCATTGACAAGGAAGCCGTAGGTAGTACAGCTGCCAATATTCGTGCTGTCCGTGAGCCGGAACCATACAAAGGCAAAGGTATCAAGTATGATACTGAACGGGTTCGCCGCAAAGTCGGTAAGACTGGTAAGTAAGGGAGGGAAGCGAATTGTTCACGCGTCAGGATAAAAATAAGCAGCGTAAGCGGAGACATCTCCGTGTACGCAAGAAGATACAAGGAACGAAAGAATGTCCGCGTTTGAACGTGTATCGGAGCCTGAAGCATATTTATGCCCAGATCATAGATGATGTGGCCGGAGTTACGCTGGTGGCTGCTTCAAGCCTCGAACCATCCATCCGCGAAGGTAGAGGTTCTTGCGGTAATAAAGACGCAGCCCGTCAGGTAGGAAGACTGATCGCTGAAAAAGCCGCAGCTAAAGGTATTAAGGAAGTCGTCTTTGACAGAGGCGGGTACCTCTACCATGGCCGGGTGAAAGAGCTTGCCGAAGGCGCTCGCGAAGCCGGTCTGGAATTTTAACGAGAAGGAGGGAAACAAGGCGTGGAGAATTTCGACCCCAACAAAGTGGAATTGACTGAAACAGTCGTTAAGATAAATCGTGTGGCCAAGGTAGTAAAAGGTGGCCGCCGCTTCAGCTTTGCTGCCTTAGTGGTTGTTGGTGACGGCAACGGACGAGTTGGTGCAGGCATTGGTAAAGCCAGTGAAGTGCCTGAAGCGATTCGCAAGGGTGTGGAAGATGCGAAAAAGAATATGATCAAAGTCCCCATTGTCGGTACAACTATTCCACATCCTGTGACCGGTGTCTATGGAGCCGGACGCGTAATGCTGAAACCTGCCTCCGAAGGTACAGGCGTAATTGCTGGTGGTCCTGTACGTGCGGTCCTGGAAGCCGCCGGTGTACAGGACATCCTCACCAAATCACTCGGTTCCGCCAATGCCATTAACATTGTCAGAGCCACCATGGAAGGCTTGAAATCGTTAAAGACTGCGGAACAAGTAGCAAAATTGCGCGGTCTTACGGTGGAAGAGTTATTAGGGTAGGAGGTAAACAGATGGCGAAACAGTTACGCATTACACTGGTCAGAAGCGTAATCGGGCGCCCCGAGCCCCAACGCCGAACAGTGGAAGCACTTGGCTTAAAAAAGATCAACCAGGTTGTGGAACATGAAGATACACCTCAAATTCGGGGTATGATTAATAAAGTGTCCCACCTCGTGCAAGTTGAAGAACTCTAAGGGGAGGTGTAAGCTATGCGCCTGCATGAACTGAAAAGCCCGCAGGGTGCACGTGCTGCCAAAAAGCGGGTCGGACGCGGTATCGGCAGCGGTCACGGGAAGACATCAACCCGTGGACATAAAGGACAAAGAGCTCGTTCCGGTGGCGGTGTACGCCCTGGCTTTGAAGGCGGTCAAATGCCTTTACAGCGTGCTATACCCAAACGGGGTTTTACCAGTATTTTTAAAAAGCAGTATAACGAAGTAAATGTTGGTCGTTTAAATGTCTTTGCCGACGGTGCCGAGGTTACGCCGGAGCTGTTAAAACAAGCAGGTCTAATTAAGTCCTTAAAGGATGGTGTACGGATCCTTGGCAGCGGTGATTTAGAGAAGTCCCTCAGCGTAAAAGCCCAAGGGTTTTCGAAGACGGCAGTGGCTAAAATAGAGGCTGCCGGCGGCAAAGTTGAGGTGATTTAAGATGTTAGAAACGCTTCGCAGTGCCTGGAGGATAAAAGAACTGCGTCAGCGTATCACCTTTACACTGCTGATGTTAGTTGTTTTTCGCCTAGGCTCACATGTGCCGGTACCCGGTGTAGATCCAAGCCAGATTACAAACTTTTTCCAGCAGAACAACCTGTTTGGCCTGTTTAATGTTTTTGCCGGCGGCTCACTGGAAAGATACTCAATCTTTGCCATGGGTATCTTCCCCTATATTAACGCCTCGATTATTGTTCAGCTGCTGGGAGTCGTGATTCCCAAGTTTGAGGAATGGTCTAAAGAGGGTCCGGAAGGACAAAGAAAACTACAGCAGGTTGTCCGTTACGGCGCGATTGTTTTAGCCCTGCTGCAGGCTACCGGCATGACTTTAGGGATCTTCCGGCAGGCAGTTTTGGAACCCGGTATCTTCACCTATCTCACCATTATTGTGGCCTTAGTAGCCGGTACAGCTTTCCTCATGTGGTTAGGGGAGATAATTACCGAAAAAGGGATAGGTAACGGTATTTCCATCCTTATTTTTGGTGGTATCGTTTCACAATTCGGACCGGGAGTACTGCAAACTTATTCATTAGTAAAAATCGGTCAGCTTAACATTTTTGTCCTGCTTTTGGCAGCGTTAGTTGTGCTGGCTCTGATAGTAGGGATTGTGGCTTTAGAAGAAGGTCAGCGGCGGATTCCGGTACAGTATGCTAAGCGAGTTGTCGGTCGTAAAATGTACGGAGGCCAGTCCACCCATATTCCGTTTAAAGTTAACCAAGCCGGTGTGGTACCTGTCATTTTTGCCTCGACCTTGCTGCTGTTCCCCAGTACGATTGCCGGTTTTATTGATCATCCGGTGGCAAACTGGGTGCGGGATGTTTTTGAACCCGGTACTGCCGTGCACTCCATTCTTTATATCCTGCTGATACTCTTTTTTGCCTATTTTTATACGGCTGTTCAGTTTGACCCTGGGCAAATCGCTAATGAAATGAAAAAGCATGGCGGTTTTGTGCCCGGGCTGCGGCCAGGCAGACCTACAGCAGAGTATTTAACAAGAATATCCAGCCGATTGACTTTAGCCGGTGCCATCTCGTTAGCACTGATTGCCATTTCTCCCGTTGTTATGCAGTCTATTTTTAAAATTAATGTAATGTTTGGCGGTACCAGCATGATTATTGTTGTCGGTGTCGTGATTGAAACTATGAAGCAGATTGAAAGTCACCTGCTGATGAGAAACTATCAAGGCTTTATTAAGTAATGGAGGCCTGTAATGATTACCCTTAAATCTCAACGCGAAATCGAACTAATGCGCATTGCCGGACGGGTAGTGGCAGAAGTTCTACAAACGTTGGAGCAGGCCATCCGTCCCGGTATCACAACGGCTGAATTAGATAAAATAGCGGAAAGGCATATTCGTCAGGCTAACTGTCAGCCTGCCTTCTTGGGCTACCACAACTTCCCTGCCTCAATCTGCACTTCCGTCAATGAAGAGGTGGTACATGGTATCCCCAGCCTGCGCAGGTTAAAAGAAGGCGATCTAATTAGTATAGATGTGGGTGCGGTATATCAAGGGTACTACGGTGATGCAGCTGCTACCTTTCCGGTAGGAGTGATAGATGAAGAGGATCAGCGTTTATTGGCAGTTACCCAGGAATCCCTAAGGCGGGGGATTGCCAAAGCACTGCCGGGCAGCCGCCTGACAGACATCTCGCATGCAATCCAGTCCTACGTAGAGGAACAAGGTTTTTCCGTTGTCAGGGATTATGTCGGTCACGGCATTGGTAACCAGATGCATGAAGATCCCCAGGTTCCAAACTTCGGCAGACCGGGTCGTGGCCCGCGGCTGCAGGCCGGTATGGCCTTGGCCATTGAACCCATGGTGAACAGAGGAACCTGGCAGGTGGAAACACTGCAGGATAATTGGACAGTGGTGACAAAGGACCGTCAGCGGTCTGCACATTTTGAACATACCATTGTCATTACTGCAGACGGACCTGAAGTTTTAACCGCACTGTAAAAGTTACTCATGGTTTTGCGTTTAAGAACCTGCAGATGAAGGGAGTTTGATAAATGAAACAGCAGCCGGTGATTGGCGCTCTGGTTCGCTCTCTTGCAGGCCGTGACTCCGGTGAGTATTACCTGGTTGTTGACAGCTTGGAACCGCCTTATGTGCTTGTTGTCAATGGCTTAAACCGCCCCCTAAAAAGCCCAAAGAAAAAAAATCTTCGTCATTTGCAGATCCACGGTACTGCTCCTACTGAAGTGGTGGAAAAAATCAAGCAGCGTATAGTGCGCGATGAAGAAATTGCACGGGCGATCAGTGGTATGGTTGGCAAAGACCAGCCTGGGGGAGAAAGGGAGGGAAACATTACCTGATGTCAAAGAAGAAGGATGCTATCGAGGTAGAGGGAACGGTAATTGAACCACTACCTAACGCCATGTTCCGCGTGGAGCTAAAGAATGGACATAAGGTGCTGGCCCATGTATCGGGAAAAATCCGCATGAACTTTATCCGTATCCTCCCAGGGGACAGGGTTTTGGTGGAGTTATCCCCATATGATTTGACACGTGGTCGGATTACCTACCGCTACAAGTAGACGCCAAAAGGAGGTTTTGGGATGAAAGTTAGACCATCTGTGAAACCGATTTGCGAAAAGTGCAAGGTCATTAAGCGCAAAGGCAAAGTCATGGTGATCTGTGAGAACCCGAAGCATAAGCAAAGACAGGGTTAATTGTATAAAAAGGGAAAAGTCTGGAAATTCTAATTGTGTTTGTTGAAAAGAAAGGGAGGTGCAAATCCTATGGCGAGGATTGCCGGAGTCGACCTGCCGCGTGAAAAACGCGTGGAAATCGCGCTTACCTATATCTATGGCATCGGCCGTAAAACGGCTCAAGATATTCTGAATAAAACCGGAATTAATATGGACACACGTATTCGGGATCTGACAGAAGATGAAGTCAACAGGCTGCGTGAGTATATCGACAGAAACCACAAAGTAGAAGGCGACTTGCGTCGTGAAGTTGCCATGAATATCAAGCGTCTAATGGAGATCGGCTGCTATCGCGGTCTCCGTCACCGCAGAGGATTACCGGTGCGCGGTCAAACGACAAAAAATAATGCCCGTACACGTAAAGGTCCCAAACGCACAGTCGGCGTAAGACGCAAAAAGTAAGCAGATAGGGGGGAAATGTCTTGGTAGCACGTAGAAGATCTGCACGCCCCAGACGGCGTGAGCGTAAAAATATCCAGCATGGCGTTGCCCATATCAAGTCCACTTTTAACAATACCCACATTACCATCACTGATTTGCAGGGTAATACCATTTCCTGGGCCAGTTCCGGTGCTGTTGGTTTCAAAGGATCTCGTAAATCAACACCATTTGCTGCCCAGTCTGCTGCGGAGAGCGCCGCGAAGGCAGCAATGGAACATGGTTTAAAAGAAGTGGAAGTATATGTTAAAGGGCCGGGTTCAGGACGGGAAGCAGCCATTCGTTCCCTGCAGGCAGCAGGCCTGGAAGTAAATTTAATTAAAGATGTAACTCCAATTCCACATAATGGATGCCGTCCGCCAAAACGGCGCAGAGTTTAACCTGAGGAGGTCAGTATATTGGCTAGATATACAGGAGCCGTCTGCAGGCAGTGCCGCCGTGAAGGTTTAAAGCTTTATCTTAAAGGTGAGCGCTGCTATACAGAAAAATGTAGTATAGATCGGAGGGCGTATGCGCCTGGCCAGCACGGCCAACGCCGCAGAAAAGCGTCCGAATATGGTATACAGTTACGTGAGAAACAGAAAGCACGTCGTATTTACGGCGTACTGGAAGGTCAGTTCCGCCGCTATTTCCAAGAGGCAGATCGCCGCAAAGGCATTACCGGCGAAAACCTGCTGCAGATCTTGGAATCACGTTTAGATAATATTGTTTACCGTATGGGGTTTGCTCTCTCCCGTCCGGAGGCGCGTCAACTGGTGAAACACGGTCATTTCGCCGTTAACGGCAAAAAAGTGACAATCCCTTCGTACCAGGTACGTCCTGGCGATGAGATTGCAGTTCGTGAAACCAGCCGCAATAAGGGTCGTTTTAAAGAACTTGCGGAATTAACGCAAAACCAAGGGACGATGGAATGGTTAGAAGTAGATCGCGAAAACCTTTCCGGTAAAGTAATACGGTTACCAAATCGCGACGAGATTGATATTCCCATTGCCGAACACCTCATCGTCGAGCTCTATTCCCGCTAAACTTTGACTTTAAACGAATTGCCCTCGCGTTGGTAACGGAATCGAGAAGGAGGGTTTTGAGATTTGATTGAAATTGAAAAACCAAGAATTGAACGAGTCGACGGCAGTGATGATATTACCTATGGAAAATTTATCATTGAGCCCCTGGAGCGAGGTTATGGCATTACTTTAGGCAACTCTCTACGCCGGGTGCTGTTATCCTCGCTTCCGGGAGCTGCTGTTACCTCGGTAAAAATCGATGGTGTACTGCATGAGTTTTCCACTATCCCCGGTGTGCTGGAAGATACGACAGAGATCATTCTTAACCTGAAAAAGTTGGCCATGAAAATTCATGCCGATGAACCACAAACACTGGTGATAGATGCTTCAGTGCCGGGCGCAGTTACTGCTAAAGACATCAAGCTGCCGGCCGATGTAGAAATACTAAATCCGGATCTGCACATTGCGACGCTGGAGGATGACGGTAAGCTCTACATGGAGATTACTGCTGCCAATGGTCGTGGTTATGTGCAGGCTGAACGCAATAAAGAACCAGGGCAGCCCATTGGTATAATCCCTGTGGACTCACTTTTCTCCCCTATTCACCGTGTGAATTACAGGGTGGAAGATACGCGTGTCGGTCAGCATACAGATTATGACAAACTAACTCTGGAAGTCTGGACTGACGGCAGCATTCATCCGGATGAAGCCATTAGTCTTGGTGCAAAAATCCTCTCCAAACATTTAGGCCTCTTTGTTAACCTCACCGAGAAAGTGGCGGAAGTGGAGATTCTGGATGAAAAGGAAGAGGACGACAAAGCCAAAGTTTTAGAGATGACGGTTGAAGAACTTGACCTTTCCGTGCGCTCTTACAACTGTCTGAAACGTGCAGGAATAAATACTGTAGCGGAATTAGTGCAAAAAACGGAAGAAGAAATGATGAAGGTTCGTAATCTGGGTAAAAAATCTTTGGAAGAAGTAACCCGGAAACTTGCAGAGTTAAATCTGTCTCTGCGCGACAGCAATGAGTAAAAGGAGGGAGAAGCCATGGTACTACGTAAATTTGGCCGCCGCAGTGATCATCGCCGGGCAATGTTGCGCAATTTAGTTACCTCCCTGATTCTTGCCGGTAAAGTAAAGACTACGGAAGCGAAGGCCAAGCAGATTCGCAGTATTACGGAAAAAATGGTTACACTGGGTAAGCGTAATGATTTACACGCCCGCCGTCAAGCTCTGGCCTATCTCCTCGATGAAACCGCGGTCAAGAAGCTGTTTGATGAAATCGCCCCGCGTTATGAGGACCGTCAGGGTGGATATACACGTATCCTGAAGATGGGACCTCGCCGCGGCGATGCAGCGCCCATGGCCATCATCGAATTTGTGTAGAATATAGAGCGCCAAGAAAATCGACCCACTGCTGTCGATTTTCTTTATTCATCCTACACCGGGGGTGAGTCCAATCGAAATAATTCGTGCAGCAGGGCTCAGTTATAAATACTATAAAGATGACGGCGGTGAATTCTGGGCACTGCGCGATATTAATTTAAGTATTAAAGCAGGGGAGTTTGTTGCTGTTCTCGGGCCTAACGGCTCGGGAAAATCGACCCTGGCGAAGCATTTTAATGCCCTTTTGCTGCCAACATGTGGAGAGGTATTTGTCGGCGGGCTTAATACACGTAAGCCTGAGCATCATTGGCAAATTCGCCAACTGGCCGGCATGGTTTTTCAAAACCCGGATAATCAAATTGTCGCCACAACAATTGAAGAAGATGTAGCCTTTGGTCCGGAGAATCTTGGTCTGCCCTCAGCCGAAATCAGACAGCGGATCGAAGAAGCACTGGCCTTAGTCGGTATGTCCGCATATAGACAGCATGCGCCCCATCTGCTCTCGGGCGGGCAAAAACAGCGGGTGGCGATAGCCGGTGTTATTGCCATGCGGCCTCAATGTCTGATTTTAGATGAAGCAACGGCCATGCTGGATCCCCGCGGTCGCGGTGAAGTGCTGGAAACAGTTACGCGCTTAAATAAAGAAGAAGGTATCACCGTCATTATGATCACCCATTTTATGGAGGAAGCAGTAGCTGCTGACCGAATCTTTATTTTAGATGGTGGGCAGATTGCCATGCAGGGTCCACCGCAGGAAGTTTTCCTGCGTGTTGCTGAACTGCGGTCCGTAGGACTGGACGTACCTCCAATTGCTGAACTGGCGGGAGAGCTGCGTCAAGCCGGCATCGAGCTGCCGCCATCAGTGCTGACGGTTGAAGAATTGGTGAAACAACTATGCTGCTAACAGTAGAAAATTTAAGCTATACCTATATGCCGGGAACACCCTTTGAAGTAAAGGCGCTGAAAAATATTAACCTGGAGATTCCCAGGGGTGAGTATCTGGCAATTATCGGTCAGACCGGTTCGGGAAAATCAACGCTTGTACAGCATTTAAACGGGCTGCTCAAGCCCACAAAAGGCCGTGTTTTATTAGAGGGCGAGGATATTTATCAGAGAAAGTCCGGCTTAAAAGATTTACGGCAGCGTGTCGGTCTGCTGTTTCAGTTTCCTGAACAGCAGCTGTTTGAGGAGACTGTTTTTGCCGATGTAGCCTTCGGACCTAAAAATATGGGTTTAGATGAAGCCGAAATTAAACGGCGGGTAGAAAAAGCGCTGACATTAGTTGGCCTGCCCTTGGATGTGGCTCAACGTTCGCCCTTTTCCCTGTCAGGCGGACAGATGCGCCGTGTGGCCATGGCCGGAGTGTTAGCAATGCAGCCGGATGTCTTAATTTTGGATGAGCCGGCTGCCGGGCTTGACCCACGGGGCAAAACGGAGATTTTTGATCAGATAGATCGTCTGCACCAGGAAGAGAATCTGACTGTAGTTTTAGTTTCCCACAGCATGGAGGATGTGGCAGTACGGGCAAAGCACCTGCTGGTCTTAGGTGACGGTGAAGTTAAACATTACGGTACACCGGCGGAGGTCTTTACCGATGCAGCTGAACTGGAGCAGCTGGGGTTAGCACTGCCGCAGATGGCATTATTAATGCATCGCCTGCGCCAGTCAGGCAAGGACGTACCAACAGATGTTTTTACAGTTGCTGCTGCCCGGGATGCGATTCTGCGTATGCTGGAGGTACAGTGAGATGAAAAGTATCACTATCGGACAATTTATCCCCGGAGATTCACTGCTCCACAGACTGGATGCCCGCGCTAAATTTGCCGCACTGATCTTCTTAATTATCGCCATCTTTGCCGTCCATTCATTTTGGGGTTATTTAATCTTGGCCGCAGTGATTTTTGCCTTACTCCTGACTTCACAGATACCCTTGTCTTATTTCTTCCGGGGGTTGAAACCAGTATACTATATCATGCTCTTCACCCTGGTGATCCATTTTTTCTTTACCAAGGGCGGCACGGTTTTACTGCGTTTAGGTCCGGTAACCATTGAAACAGAGGGTATCTACTACGGCTTTTTTATGGTCATACGCATCGTTTTTCTCGTTGTCGCTACTTCACTGTTAACACTAACTACCTCGCCCATTGCCCTGACAGACGGTTTGGAATATCTTATGAAACCATTTAGCAGAATCGGTGTGCCGGCCCATGAGATCGCCATGATGATGACCATTGCCCTGCGTTTTATTCCCACACTGATGGAAGAAAGCGAAAAAATAATGAAGGCACAAATGGCACGTGGGGCTGACTTTGAAAGCGGTAATGTTTACCAACGGGCCAAAAGCCTGGTGCCTCTCTTAGTACCGCTCTTTGTTTCCTCTTTCCGGCGTGCCGATGATTTAGCCGTAGCCATGGAAGCGCGCTGCTACCGCGGCGGGGAAGGGCGTACTCGCTTACATGAACCAAAGATTACGCTACAAGATTATCTTGTTGTTGCCGCCAGTATCGCTCTGGCTGCCTTTATCACCTGGGGTCAGGTCTAAGCTGAATAACTGATCGGCTGTATATCATGGCTTGATTCAAGGGGGCTTCCCCAGTGCAAAATATAAAATTAACATTGTCGTATGACGGTACCAATTATCATGGATTTCAGGTACAGCAAAATGCTGTAACCGTCCAGGCTCAACTTGAGGCTGCACTGCAGGCTGTTTTTGGTCAGGCTGTCCGGGTTACTGCGGCGGGGCGTACTGATACAGGTGTGCACGCCCTGGGACAAGTTGTAAATTTTCAAGTCTCTACCCGCATCCCGCCGGAGCGCTTACCATACGCTCTCAATGCGCATCTGCCCGCAGATATTGTCGTAACAAAGGCAGAGCTTGTCCCTCCGGATTTCCACGCCCGTTACAGTGCGCAAAGCAAGGTTTATCGTTATACTATTGACTGTGCGCCGTTTCCCAGGGTTTTGACGCGGTACTATGCTTATCACCTGCGCTATCCCCTAGATATCCATTTGATGCAGGAGGCAGCGGCCGCACTGGTAGGGAAACATGACTTCCGTTCTTTTATGGCCAGCGGCAGTGCGGTCAAAACGACAGAACGTCATGTTCTGCGTTTAGAGATCACGGAGCAGGATCAATATGTGCAGATAACAATTGAAGCTGACGGTTTTTTATATAATATGGTGCGGATTATTGTCGGCACCCTGATCGAGGTAGGTCGCGGTAAACGTTCGCCCGACCTGGCAGCAGTGATTAAAGCGCGTGACCGTGCGGCTGCCGGCTGGACAGCTCCGGCGCATGGTCTGGTTATGCTGGAGGTAAAATATTAGCAAATACCACATTATTTTTGCCCTGTCTGTCTTATTTGCTTGACAGGCAGTAAACCATATTATAAAATGATTTTGTGTCAATTCGCCGTTTCTGCCCCGTTAGCGGCGATTTGCAGAAGTGTTCTGATCAAGGAGGATAAATATGCGCACTACATTCATGCCTAAAGCAGGGCAGATCGAACGGAAATGGTATGTCCTTGATGCTGCCGGTAAGCCTCTGGGCAGAGTAGCGACAGAAGTTGCTCGTATTCTACGCGGCAAACATAAACCAATTTTTACACCCCATGTAGATACCGGTGACCATGTTATCGTGATCAATGCCGGAAAAGTTGTTCTGACCGGTAATAAAGCAGCACAAAAATTTGCCTATCGCCATTCAGGTTATCCTGGCGGCTTAAAAAAGGTTTCCTATGGCACCCTAATTGCAAATAAACCGGAACGGGCTGTCATGCTGGCAGTTAAGGGGATGCTGCCCCACAACCGTCTTGGTCGTGCCATGCTCAAGAAAGTTCGTGTCTATGCCGGCAGTGAGCATCCGCATCAAGCACAGCAGCCAGAAGTCTGGACATTTTAGGGTAGAAGGGAGGAAACTGTAAATGGCCCAAGTTCAATTTTACGGTACCGGACGCCGGAAAAACGCCATTGCAAGAGTACGGCTTGTTCCCGGCAGCGGTGCAATAACGATTAATAACAGAGATATTGATGAATATTTCGGCTTGGAAACACTAAAACTTATTGTCCGGCAGCCATTAAAGTTGACGGATACTTTAGATAAATTTGATGTGATTGCCAAAGTTAAAGGTGGCGGTACAACCGGACAGGCAGGTGCCATTCGCCATGGTATTGCCCGTGCACTGCTGATGGCAGAAGGTAACTATCGTCCTGCACTAAAAAGTGCCGGCCTGCTGACCCGTGACCCACGTATGAAGGAACGGAAAAAATACGGTCTTAAAAAAGCCCGTCGTGCCCCACAATTCTCCAAGCGTTAATCATTT
>JAAYKP010000104.1 GCA_012522335.1 Bacillota bacterium | reverse complement strand
GATGCGCGCAGTGTTTCTTTTTGCGCGCGGCTAAATTTTATGCTCTGCCGCTCCTGCCGCGTTTTTGTTCTTACAGTTTTCTCAAACGCATCCATTTTTTTCACCTTCCCTTGCTGCCCAAAGCTGTCAATTTTGCGACAAGCCTGGAGCATGGTATCCTGTACCACTTCTTCAGCCTTTTGCATATCACCGCAGATACCTAAAGCCACATATAGTAATTGGTCACTATAGCGCTCTACCAGTACAGCCACTGCCAGTTCACTGCCTTTCTTCAATTCCCGTATCAGTTCCGCTTCTGTATACATCTGTTCCTCCAGGCCTGGTTTCACTAATAAGACACATTTCCGCGCGTTTAGGTTGCATCTTTAAATCAATTTGCACAGTAAAAATTAATCGCCCTCAATAATTGCTAAACCGATGGTTATACTACAAGCAAAGCGTATTTAGTTCCTTACCATTAAAACTTTCCCTGCTTCCATTGTAAAGCACCTGCTTATTGATAAAAACTGTTTTCTGAAGGAGGCAAACAATAAATGCAGCAGCTGGAGCGGAAAAATGACTTTCTGCATGGAGTTAAAGCCGGCATGGCAGGAGCAGCTGTCAAATATGGTTTCAATGAACTGATGCAGTTAATTGGTATCGCTAAATATGACAATAACGTTACTTCTTTAACAGTAGTCTTTTCCACCTACCAACATACTCCCTTTTACTGGTTGATAGGTTTTCTGCACGCGTTAATGATCGGCGCCTTTTTTGGAGTCTGCATTGCATTTGTCTTTGACTATATTCTTACCCCGCAATATTACCTACTGAAAAGTTTAGGTATTGGCGTATTTATATACTTTTTAAATTTTGGTTTGATGGCCAGGGCCTTTCACTATCCGTCTGATTTATCAAGATTACCGGGTGATGTCATCTCCATGTTCATCAGCTTGCTGCTTTATGCCGCTGTCACGGGCTGGGTCCTAAAAAAGCAGGGTTTTTTTGAGCAAAGCGAGTGAAGTGCAGCGCATCCCGCGGCCACTATAAATTAACCAAAGATTAAAAAATTCCCAAAAGCAGATTTAGACTTGGCTTTAGGGCAGACGAAGCATATAATAGTAATGGTACACTCTGTTAGGTGAGGTTACTATACAAACATATGCTGCTACCCTGAAACATCGAGAGATGCCAAAGGGTGAGCAGGTAATATCGGTTTAAGGTATTACCTAATGCAGCTGGGGTATCCCTACGTTGTATAGTGCTAAAGCTTTGACAAGGGAGTTTATAGCTTCGTTTTGTTAAACAGCCTCAACTAATCAGAGTGGGGGCTGTTTAAATTTTTGTACAGCTAATTTTTTGTGGAGGTGATTTGTATGGATACTGACCCCGGGAGTCCTGAGCGATTATGCAGACAACTACAAAGGCTATCCTGCAAGTCATCTCCGGCATGGCCGGTTTTTTGACAGCAGGAGAAGCCTCACATTAAGTTAAAGGAGGCTTGGTACAGATGGACTTTGCACACGTAGAAAAACTGCTCATGAACAAACAGTATCAGGAGCTGAAGAAATATCTGGCTAACAGCCAAATAGCTGATATAGCGGAATTCCTTGATCAGCTGGATTTAAAAACAGCACTGCTGGTCTTTCGTCTCCTGCCGAAGGATGAGGCGGCAGCTGTCTTTGCTTATCTTTCTCCTCTCCGCCAAACCGAATTGTCAAAACTTGTGAATGAAAATGAACTACAGCAAATTATTAACGATTTATTCTTTGATGATAAGATTGATTTTCTGGAGGAAATGCCGGCCAGTGTCGTAAAAAGAATTATTCAAAACAGCAGTGAAAAAGAGAGAACACTCATCAACCAATTCTTACATTATCCGGAAGACTCCGCCGGCAGTGTGATGACAATTGAATATGTGGACCTAAAAAAAGAAATGTCGGTCCAGGCGGCGCTGGAAAGAATTCGCCACACTGCCCCCGACAAAGAAACTATTTATGTCTGTTACGTTATCGATGCCAGCCGTCATCTCGAGGGGATTGTTTCTTTACGTGATTTGGTAATTGCTGCTCCGGAGCAAAAAATCAGTGAGATTATGCAGCAGGATATTATTTTTGCCAAAACTAACGATGATAAAGAGTATATTGCCGATCTGGTAAAAAAATATGATCTCTTAGCCATCCCCATCACAGATAATGAAAAACGTTTAGTGGGCATCGTCACAGTTGATGATATTTTAGACGTGATTGAAGATGAAAACACGGAAGACTTTCATAAAATGGCGGCTCTGCAGCCGACTACCGAGGAATATTTAGACAGCAGCGTTCTACAAATGGCGCGTCAACGTATTACCTGGCTGCTGTTCCTCATGCTTTCTGCTACTTTCACAGGCTATATCATCCGCTCTTATCAGTCCGCTTTAGAAGCAGTGGTCGCTCTGACAGTTTTCATCCCCATGCTGATGGACACAGGGGGTAATGCCGGCTCCCAGTCTTCAACCCTAATCATCCGCAGTTTGGCGTTGAACGAAATCAGCATTCACCATCTTCCCAAAGTGCTGTGGAAAGAATTTCGCGTCAGCTTAATTGTAGGTTCAATTTTAGCCTCTGTTAACTTCATTCGCATCCTGCTGGTGGAACGCTACCCGGTAGCTGTTGCTGCTACCGTCTCGCTAACTTTGGTTTTTACGGTTATGACGGCAAAAATTGTCGGCTCCAGCCTGCCCATCTTCGCCAAACAG
>JAAYKP010000103.1 GCA_012522335.1 Bacillota bacterium | reverse complement strand
CATTAAGAGCCCCGGCTGAAAAAGTTTAGTAAAATATACTTCATCTGCCTGCCACAGCTTTAGCTGCTCCGGCGCAGCAGGTGTGACGGAAATGCCTAATTCGGGAAACTTAAATTTTAGTATGTGTTTACTAATACCCTGCACAATAAGCTGCGCCAAATAGGGATGGACAGCATCATAATAATCGATGGAAAAAGTTATCTCCCGCCTTGCTCCCGGGCTAATAATTACATGTTGGTGGGGCTTAGGAATTCTGTGAGTTTCTTCGTAATGATAATAACGAGACACCACCGGACTGAGACCAGGCTGAAACTTGCTGTCAATCAGTATTGTGGGCTGAGAGGCAAGCTCTGTATAGGTGAGGCGCGGATAATCCTGGGGAAGATGTTTATTTTCTAACCTAGCTGTAAGGTCCAAGCTGTAAACAGCGTACGCAAAGCCTATGGAAGCTGCCCAAATGATAAATCCTCCTACAAAGACAGCAATAATTCCCGTATCCACCGACCGCGACTTTCTCTTTATGAAATAATGTAAAAGCCCAAAGCTTGAATAAAGAAAAACATATGGCAGCAACCCTTCCAAATTGATGGTGGCTGGCATCAGATAAAGATCGATAACTATTGCCAGGCACATACTGATAAAAAACAAGAAGGGTGGGCCATTAAAAAGAAACGCTCGCCAGCGTGCACTTTGCAGCGTTGGTTTGGGCAGAGTTTCACCGCGCGCGATATATCGTTTGGCCTTTAGCCACCAGAATATCACATAGACTCCCCTGGCAAACTGGGAGCAGGCGAACAGCGGGAACAAGAATGCAATCGCCACTGTCGTAAAATACAACAGCACTCTATAATTGAAAAGTCTGGGGTAACCAACCAAAACCAAACTGACGAAAACAAAACTAATTAATTCAGGCCGCCAAAGTTTGCTGCGCACATTTTTATCTTCCAGAAAAGCATCTGTTTGCAGCGGTGTAGGATTTTCCCTACCCGGGGCAGAGAAAAACTGCAAATAATCACGCGATGTCAGGAACTGCCAGCCAGATTCAGCACACATTTGGCGATACTCTTGTGCTTGCGGATTATTTTTCGAGACCAGCCGCCCCTCATAGGGAAAAACATCGACAGTAAACTGTAAGTCTTGCGGTTCGCTGGCGCGAAACTTTGCTACAAACTCTCCGGCTCTTTCCAACAGCCAGCCCCGGGCTGCCATTTCTCTCAGGTAATCTGCCATAGCCTGATAGTCAAGGGAGAGAAAACCCCAGAATACCCATTTTGTCTTACGCTTCATGCTGATTCCCCCCATCAGCTAAAGTAACTTTGCCGTCCTGCACTAAAAGCTGTAAGCGTTCGTATTCTGCCTGCAAAATTTTTCTGCCTTTGTCGGTGATCTGATATATTTTCCTCCGTTCCTCTGCGGCAACCTGTTCAATCAACATTTCTTCCTCAAAACGCGCCAACAGATTATAAAGGGTTCCGGCACCTATTTTTACTCTTCCCTGTGTCCGCTCTTCAACTTCCTGCATAATACCATAACCATGCAGTGGCTTAACTAAGGTTAATAGCAGATAGTACATCGGTTCAGTTAAATTTCGAAATTGTTCTTGGGACATCTTCTCACCTGCACTTACCTATATCGGGACTCGCTATAGCGACTATAAATATAGTACTATAATTCTCGTTTGACTGTCAAGAAAGTTTTACAGAATTAAAAAAGCGCGCTTTAAAGAACTGAACAGAATAAGGTTTCGGTTTTGTAAACTAAAAATCAAAATGAGTCTGATGAATTAACTCTCCTGTTTCCTGCAGCAGCTGATAGACCCGCTGGGCTATCTCCGGCGTGTAGAAACCGGTACCACAGCTGGGAGTTATGAGATACTGTTTACGTAAACGGGCGCCGTCGACCCCCTTCTGTTCCAGGCGGGTAATGTACTCCTGCCAGCGTTGGCAGAGGCTGGCGGCAGTTTCCGTAAAGCAGGCTTCATAAGAAGGAATTAATCCCCAGGCAATGGTGCCTCCCTGTGCTAAAAAAGTGTTCACTTGTGCGGCAGCGGCCAGCATGCCCGAAAAGTAAGAGTAAGCATCAAAAGCCAGAATATCGGGCTCGGCAGGAAATAACAGCTCCCAGTCAGCCCGGGAACAAAAGTGAATACCCGCTTCGGCGCCACAGTCCTTAATAGCCGTAATTAACTCGGCAAAAGTATCGCTGATTAACTGCGCACTGATGCCGAGAAAATCACGATGACCATAAGTGTAAAGCAGACCTTCGTCTAAAAAAATCATTACCGGCAGGCCGGTGGCAGAGAGCTGCGTTACCTGCCAGCGAATATTCATGGTCAATGCTTTAATCACCACATCACGCAGCTGGTCATCATAAAAAACGGGCAGATTATCGGCGCTCCTGATCTGCAGCCCGGCGGTGAGGGGTCCAACCAACTGCCCTTTAACATACTGCGGCTTCAGCGTCGGGCTGCTCGTCAATTCTTTAACTAACGCTGCAAAGCCTTCACCTGCCCACTGCGGAATGGCAAAGGCATTCAGCGCCTCCGGCTTGCCGCTTTCCGCTTCCAGATAGGTTTGATAGAAAGCGGTCAGTCCTTCCACAAAGGTTGGGCTCTGCTCGTTTAGTACGGGATTACTATTCTCGGGGGCTTCCATCAGCCCGCAGTCTATCAATACCTGTAAAAACTGATGGGTAAGATACTCTTCGCCACGTTTAGGAAATTGGGGCCAGTGAGGTATCTTTTTTAGACTGTGCAGGACTAACTCCAACCCTGCAGCAGTGCCGATATCGGGTAAACTGCCAATGGCAGTAATTTCACCCCAGTAACTTTTACTCATGTTTAGCCTCCCTTCTACTCCATTATAATCTCAGAGATTAGTGTCGTCTATTTTACCTTCAAAGCTGCAATTTTGTTTACTTTAAACAATTTTCTGCACTGCTGTTGACTTAAGTTGACATTAGCTGCTTTTAGTTGTAGATTGTTAATATAGGAGGTGTTTTAAGTGACAGAAAAAGAACTTATTACAGCTCAAGAGTTAGCCGCTTTGTTAAAGCTCTCGGTAGATACGATTTGGCGTTATACACGGGAACAGACAATACCTTACGTGGAAATAGGCAGCAGGCAGTATCGCTATCATAAAGAAAGTGTCTTAGCGGCGCTGTCAGCGGGGAGATTTGCAGCAGAAGATTCTCCTCCTTATGAAAGTAAAAAAAAGCTAACCTACGAAGACTACGCTCGTCTTCCTGAAGAACCTGGATTTCGTTATGAGGTGATTGACGGGGTACTGCTGCGTGATCCTTCTCCCTCTGTTCAACACCAACGGGTTTCTCGCAGGCTGCAGCGCATACTTGAAGATTACTTTGCGGAAGTAGATCCCAAGGGTGAGGTTTTTAACGCTCCCCTTGATCTAACGCTGGCTGAATATAATGTGGTACAGCCAGACTTGTTTTACCTGCCCGGCAGCCGGCCTGCACAAGCTACCCCGATTAAGTCAGTGCCGGAACTAGTAGTGGAAGTTTTGTCCCCTTCCACCAACAGAAAAGATCGCGTCCTCAAATTAAACCACTATCAAGCGGCTAGAGTCCCTCATTATTGGATTTTAGACCCTGAAAACTGCTTTATTGAAACCTATGAATTACGTGATGGTCATTATGTATCGATAGTCAGGGCCGACAAGGGTACCTTCACGCACCCCGGCTTTCCCGGTTTGACCTTTGAACTTGAGGCACTTTTTTACCAGCCGAGCTAGATTGAGTAAAACAAGATAATTTTCCTGTAAAAATGGCAGCCCCAAATAGGGACTGCCTTTGGAGGTTTTTTATTACCATAAGTTTTGTAGAATCAGTACGGCAGCCATACCAATCGTTACTGTCAGCATCATATTTTTATAGCGCCACGCGACCAGGAAAGCTAAGAGGCTGGCTAATAAGTAGTGATTAGCCGGTGAAATGGTAATTTGCCCATTTACCGTCAGAATACCAGGCACAACAAGGGCTGCTAAAACAGCCACGGGAACGTAGCGTAACCAGGCGATCACCAGCGGCGGAATTTCCAGTCTGGTGAGGACATACATGGGTAAAAAACGCGGCAGGTAGGTTACAACTGCCATGCCCAGAATTAAGATTAGGACTTCTGCCATTTTTCCATCATCACTCCTAAGGTGGCTGTACAGACTGTAGCCAGGATAATATACCAACTGCCGGGAATCACTTGATAAAATAATAAGGCCAGCATACCGGAAAGGCAGCCTGCTAACAGCAATTTTTTATCACTTATTTGGATCACTAAAAGAAAAATAAACATGGCATATAAAGCAAATTCCATTGTATAGGCAGCACTTGTGCTGTTAAACAATTCACCAAAAATTCCTCCCAGCGCACTGCCGCCAATCCAGCCGGCGTGGGAGGTAGAAAATAGACCAAGCAGATAGTAATGACCCCTTTCGCCCCTACTGAATTCACCGCAGGCCAGGGCATAGTTCTCATCTGTCAGCCCAAAAGCTACCAGCGGCAGTGATTGCCGGGGAAACTTCTGCAGGTAGGGGGAAAGAGAAGCACTCATCAAAAGGTGCCGTAAATTAACCAGAAAAACGGTAGCAATAATAGATAATGAACCGGCACCCGCCGCATACATATTTACGGCAATAAACTGGCCGCTGCCGGCAAAAACAAGAAGCGACATCAAAACTATGTACGGGAGAGAAATACCGGCCAAACTGGCTAAAGCACCGTAGGCAAAACCCAGGGGCAAATAGCCTAAAACAACCGGAAGCGCTTTGCCTGCACCGGCCAGCCACTGTTCTTTAGCTGTCATAACACAAGCCTCCTTACAAAAATCAACTGCAGCTAATCTATGTATAGAAAATCACCAGTTCCTGTTCGCACAAAAACTGGTGATTTAATTTGTATTTAATCTTAAGCTTAATTATTGTTTTTGTCAATTAAATCTTTGTCAGTGTTCAGGAATGTGCGTTAGGCCATCAAAATGATTGCCGTCAGGCTATTTGCTAATTACTGTTGTCCAGTGCTGCGCCGATCGCAACCCCCAGGCATAATCCCAGTGCTATATTATTAAATAATACTCCAAAAACAATTCCTAAGCCAGCGCCTAAAGCATGCTTATAATAATCTTACTCGAAAATAAAAATTTCCTCAATTGGTACTTTCACGATCCTTGAAATATCAATGGCTAATTTAAGTGATGGATTGTATTTACCTGCTTCAAGCCTAATTATCGTTTCTCTACGAACGCCAACCAGTCGCGCCAGCTCATCTTGTGTCAATCCTCTAAGTTGACGATATTTCTTTAAATTACAAGTAAACTTTTGGATAGTACTCACCTCTTTTAATGTTTGTCATAGTACCAAAAAAGAAAAGCATATGCTATTAATGTAACCGCCCAGCCAAAAGCACATGTTAAAACAATCAATTCTTTTGTAACAAAAGAATAACCTGAGAAAAAACCGACAATAAACAAAATGATTAAAGGAATAGCAGCAGTTTTTAATTTTGCTGTTCGACTGTTCTCAATATAACGCTCATCCGGCATTTCATCAGCCATTTTCCCGATAAAATAAAAGGCAAGAAAGCTAAAAAAACTGAACCAAAACAGCGTTACAGGGTCGCCCGTTTCGAAATATGTGAACCCCCGAAATCCTAAGAAGCCAAGAAACCACACATATTTGATGGATTTGACATTTCTTATCTTATTCTTCATCATAACCTCCAAGTGATATAATTGTAACATTGTTACAAATATATCACTACTTTCTTTAGCCGTCAATATTATTTAGTTAAAAAAGTGATTAGATATAAATTTGAGAAACGGCAAATAGTAAAAGAAAAAACCGCCAAAAGTCTTTAGACCGATGACGGTTGGCGCTTACAATAAGCAAACTGTGTAATTGTAAACAAACTCCAGTTAGCAGACAATGAACAATCTAATTATGTAATAAATATAAATTATAATCCAAAAAAGTACACGCCAAGATAACGTTTATGATTTATGTATAACGTGCTTGAATATTATTTCTGCGGCTTCCTTGGCAGAAATATTGCTTACATCAATTTTATCTGTATCCATTTGATAATAGTTTTTTAGTCTTGGTACACTTCTATTAATAACATCTTTAGTCCTGATACCCATTTTTATGTCCTTTGTAATTCGTGAAATTAATGCTTGTTCTGAACATACCAGAGAAAATTTATATAATATATAATCATTTTTTGCTAACCTCGACAGCACATCATCAATAATACTATGCTCATGCATCACCCAACAAAAAATAATATTTTCATACACTGAGCAAGAAATAAAATTATTTAGGAGGTAACTTATATTATCAATTACCATATTTTTAGTTTCATCATTTACAATAAAGGGGGACATGTCCCAGCACCAATCGCCATCCAGAAAGACACAATTTGGCAAAAGTTTTTGCAGCTCTCTGCTTGCTGCTGTTTTCCCTACGCCCATAGTTCCATTGATAAAAATTAGATTCTTCATTTTCTGTTCTTCAGTCTCCAAACTTAAATACTCCCTAATTCACGATCTTACACATTTCCCAGTCCGTTTCTGCCAATATTATATCACCATTAATAATTATTCACCATCAAGAAAAACGCTGTAACACGGATTGGATAGAAAGCAATTCATGGTTGATGTAATTTCCCATCGGAAAATAAAAACCGCCAAAGGTATTTAACCCAATGACGGTTTGGCAACTCATAAGCAAACTTTGTAAGTTTGAACAAACTCGGTTGTATTTTAAAGAAATGATTAACGCTTGGAGAATTGTGGGGCACGACGGGCTTTTTTAAGACCGTATTTTTTCCGTTCCTTCATACGTGGGTCACGGGTCAGCAGGCCGGCACTTTTTAGTGCAGGACGATAGTTACCT
>JAAYKP010000102.1 GCA_012522335.1 Bacillota bacterium | reverse complement strand
GATATCGTTAAGATCCAGGAAGTTCTGGGCGGTCACATGTGTGTTACAGGAGATGTTCCCCCTGCTATCCTAGAGTTAGGTACACCGGAAGACAACTATAACTATGCCCGCAAACTAATTGAGCTGTTTGGCAAGAGTGGTTTTATCATGTCCTCAGGCTGTTCAGTGCCGCCGCATGCTCCACTCGAGAACATTAAAGCTGTCATTGCAGCTACCCTGGAGGGATAGAGTGTATAGAGTGAAACGACGCATACAAGTGATGCGTTGTTTTCTGATACAGCCAAAACAACTGTGACATTGTACGTAGGGTGACCATAAACTTAAGGGTTAAGGTGCGCAAATATTTTCTTCACTGTGCAAATCGATGTTGTATTTTGTCAAAGATAAAGTAATAAGATTAAAGTTCCAGCCTGTAAAGAGCTAAGATACCGGCAGTAGAAAAGTTAGGAAAAAGCAGGAATTGCCAAGTTACATATACAATATTGCAAAAATAAACAGGTATTCACTATTATTTTACATAAATAGCGGAAGGTGCAGCGCATCCTGTGTGTACTAAAGTTTTAGCTGGGAAAGGGTACACATATTTATCATGGTATAAGAAGTGCAGGACATATGTTATTAAAGGAGGATGATTGTCAAAAACTGCTGAATGTTATCGTTAAGATGTGAGTCATGGATGCCAGAATGTTGGCAAAAGTGGGAGTAGTATAGCTTTAGTGAAGAGTCCGAAATTTATTATCTGTAAATAGGAGGAGAGAAAATGGGTAAAAGGTTAACAGACGCTGAAGTTAACAAATACGCATTTTATACAATTGCCTCAGGGCTAGGTATTGCTGTGCCTATGAGCTATGCAACTATTTTTTTCACGGATCACCTGCTGATTAGTGCGGGAGTAGTAGCGACGATTTTATTGATTGCCCGTATAGCTGATTTTTTTGTTTGTTTAGCTTCAGGTCCTATTGTACAAAGGTCAAACTTAAAATGGGGTAAATACCGCTCTTGGCTGATTATTTTGCGCTGGGTAGTATTTCTTGGTATTTGCTTACAATTTACAAACACATCATCATTACCGCTTGCAGCAAGGCTGGTAATCGTTACTCTAGGATACTTTATGCTTCACTATTCCATGAACTTTATTGCGCTGTCACAATTTGGTATCCTGGCAGTGATGGCAGGTACATCTATGGAAGACAGAACCCGTCTTTCAACGAGATCTGCGCAAGCTAGTACAATTTCGGCGATTTTAACTTCGGCCACCATTATTCCATTAATTAACTTCTTTACGCCGATTGTCGGTGGAGCGAACGCTTACCTGGCAGTTGCTGCTCCGCTTGCTTTGGTTTTCCTCATTGGGGCCGGTGTGTTGGCAAAAACTGCTGAACCGTATGACACCACGGAAAAAAGCATGCCGGGTGGCCGAGTTGTTACATTCAAGGATATGATTGATTCTATTGTTACCAATAAGCAACTGTTAGTGCTTGTCCTAACTGATACGCTTTCTATGGTTGCCATGCAGGCCTCCATGGGGATTGCAACTTATTACTTCATGTATGTCTTAGGCAATTTCACACTAATGGCTGTCTCAATGACAATATCCACAGTTTTCGGCTTTTTTGCTTCATTAATCGGTCCCACAATTGGTAAAAAGCTGGGTAAAAAGAGAGCGAAGGTTATAGGTATATTTGCATCCGCAGTGGCAAGCTTATGTATCATGCTTTTTGCTCACTCTTCGGTGGTTGTTTATATTGTTATTGGCTGTTTACGGTCGATTTTTATGTATGCATATATGTGTTTTGGCCAAAACTATATCTTGGATGCTGCTGAATATGGCTATTATCAGACAGGTAAAGACAGCCGTACTGTCGCCATGTCTATGGGTAATATCCCCATGAAAATCGGCTTTGCTCTCGGCGGTGCCGTTGGCACATATGGTCTGTCGTTGATTGGTTATCAGCCGGGTATGACAGCAACAGCGGAATTTATTAAAAACTTCATGTATATCTTTGGTGGTATCCCTGCTGCCTTAAGCTTACTTGCAGCCTTAATATTGCAGTTTGGCTATAAAATTACAGACGAGGATGCAGCTTTTTATGCTAGCGAAAACGCCAAGAGAATGGCTGCGCAGGCGCAACCAACTAAATAAAATAGAAAAAGCGACCAAGAGCCTCCGGATGTTTTTGCATCCGGGGGCTCTGCGTTTATAGTGATGATGCAAAAGATATTGTGGACTTCCTTTCAGCAGTACGAGAGCAGTATAAATGGAAGCAAAGTTTGCACTGCAGCAGGTTAGTGTAAAATTACTGTAGGGATTTAGAAGGGAATTGACTTCTAATTACAGAAAAAGACTTCACCGTCCTGTTCGGGGACGAGTAACTAAAAACTAGTCACTCAAGAGGTGAAGTCTTATGCAAT
>JAAYKP010000101.1 GCA_012522335.1 Bacillota bacterium | reverse complement strand
GGTCACCGCTCCGTAGGCGGCATACGGGCCTCCATTTATAATGCCATGAGCCGGCAGGGTTGTGAAAAACTGGCTTCCTTCATGCATGATTTTAGAAAGCGCCACCGCTAAGGCTTTAGCATAAGCTAAAAAAAAGAAAAGAAGGAGAGTGATCCGGCGCATGTTATCCAGAAAAGTACAGTCCATTTCCCCTTCACCCACTTTAGTAATCGATGCCAAAGCAAAACAGATGCTGCGGGACGGTATAGATGTGGTAGGCTTCGGAGCAGGGGAACCAGACTTTGAGACCCCCCAGCATATCAAGGAAGCGGCTGTGCAGGCCATTGCGGCAGGTTTTACCCGCTACACTCCGGTCGCCGGAGCTCTCGAGCTGCGTGAAGCAATTTGTGAGAAATTACATAATGATAACCAGCTGCAGTACCAACCACAGGAGATTATTGTCAGCAACGGTGCCAAGCATTCCCTCTTTAACGCCTTGGCAGCCCTTTTAAACCCCGGTGATGAAGTAATTATTCCCGCCCCCTATTGGGTCAGCTATCCTGAACTGGTTAAGCTTAATGACGGGGTGCCGGTCATTGCCCCGACCACAGCGGCGGAAAACTTTAAACTGACAGCGGCAACACTGGCCCGGCTCTATACCCCCCGGACTAAAGCCGTGATCCTCAACAGCCCCAACAATCCTACCGGCCAGGTTTATACGCGCCGGGAACTGGAAGCACTGGCCGAGTTTATTCTGCAGCATAATCTTTATGTAATAGCAGATGAAATCTATGAAAAACTGATCTACGACCGGCAGGAGCATTTCAGCATTGCCGCTTTAGGCCCTGAGATTAAAGCACGGACCATTGTGGTTAACGGCGTTTCCAAAGCGTATGCCATGACCGGCTGGCGCATTGGTTATGCGGCTGCCGCCGCAGACATTGCCGCCCTCATGAACAGCGTGCAGAGCCATGCCACCAGCAACGCCAATGCCATTGCCCAGAAAGCCGCCACAGCAGCTTTACGGGGACCGCAGGACTGCGTTGCGGAAATGAAGGCGGCCTTTGCGCAGCGCCGCAACTATATGGTGCAGGCTGTCAAACAGCTGCCGGCCCTGACTTGTGTCGAACCGCAGGGGGCATTTTATCTCTTTGTTGATATCAGCCCATTATTCGGGCGTACCTACCGGGGGCAGGTCATCACCGGCAGTGTTGACTTTGCGGCGCAGCTGCTGGAGCATGCTCAGGTAGCCGTAGTACCCGGCACGGCGTTTGGCGCCCCCGACTATCTGCGTTTTTCCTACGCCCTGCATCTGACACAAATAGAAAAGGGCATGGCCCGTCTGGCACAGTTCGTAAACAACTTGGAATAATAATTAAGACAAAAACTGCCTGTCGGCTGACAGGCAGTTTTTTTATCAGCATAACGCTTTTAAAGACCAATTTCCAGCGTTTCCGTTTTGGCCAGGCTCTCGGCAATTAACCCCTCCAGATCAAGGGCGGCTTCCGCTGCTTCCACATC
>JAAYKP010000100.1 GCA_012522335.1 Bacillota bacterium | reverse complement strand
TCTTCTCTCAACATTTCTTCGTATAACTCGATGGCTTTTTCCGGTGCAACCCCCACAGTACGGTATTCTTTGTGATAGAGATGGTGATAGGTTCCTGCGTAAGAGGTTACAGCACTAAATAGCTCGGAGTGCTTAACTGCATAATAAAACGCCATGTTACCGCCCATAGAAAACCCTAACAGCATTCTGTTCTCGCGAGCTGCGTCTGTTCTGTACTGTCCGTCGATATGGGGGATCAGTTCATTAATCATAATGGATTCAATTTGCAATAAGGCATCGAAATAATTCTCTTCCGACGAATTTGCATTAATAAAAACAGTAATGGCCCGTCTGTTTTTATAGACCTTTTCCAGTGGCCATATCTCGGAAGATTCATTGCCCATCCACCCATGAATGTGGTACACCACCGGATATTTTACGCCGTAGTCTTTATACCCGGGCGGAAAGTAAATATTATAGCCTATTTCATGATTTAATACTTGGCTAAAAAATTTTTTGTGAGTAACATTTTTCGGTGATTCTGCTGGTGGGTTTACAAAGTTCATTCCACACTCCTCCTACTAATTTCTCTGCACCGTCGCTCTTTCACCCTTTGGAACAAGTTACAGTTACGGCATGGATGTAATGAAGACACAAATAACAGCATCATTTGAACAGCAGGGAATTACAGGCTTTGCAGCGGTTGTTACGTATATCGTTCATTGTTTTGCAGAACATACAGGGAATTACAGGGAATTACTCTGTCATGTGATTTGTCATATTTTTCATATTTGAACGCCAGCTGAAGATGATACCGGATACGGTCGCCAACTTTGCGGTCAATGCTCATGTAAAGCGAGAGCGCACTCTTTCCTTTTAGAACATGATGGAGGAGGTGTAGCTCCATGTTTCAACCCTTCTACTCTTTAAACACTACTCCGTTTACCAAAGAGTTGGATGTGAAGCATTCCTTTGAGTCTGAAGCGTTTGCCGAAGCCATGGGAAGGCTGGAATTCTTGAAAAAGACCCGAGGCATTGGCTTGCTTACCGGGGAGCCCGGTGCAGGTAAAACATTCTCCTGCGGTCTTTTGCCAGTAGTTTGCCGGATTCTTTGTACAAGGTGGTCTACTTCCCACTTTCCACAGTCACGGTCATGGACTTTTATCGGGGCATTGCCAGCGGATTGGGAGAAGAACCAAAATTCACCCAGGGGTGGACCAGGCTGATTAACAACCTTGCGACTCACTGCCTGCTCTATGGTTTTCAGGCACGAAAGGATCAGATTGATGAGGAAATTGTTCGGCTTGCTTCCAAAGAAGTGGGGTTCTAACAAGTTTTTAGCCGATTACACAGGAATTGTGGTCGGCTTCTTCTTTTTTTATCATCCCCAGCACCATGCAAATGTGCAAAAAACAAAAAGCTAAAACGAAATATTGTGCAAAATTCATTTGATCTGTCGGATATTTATGCTGATTTAATCTGCAAAATGGGTGCCGGTTTATTGTGCAAAATCACACATTTGAAAATGCAGCAATGCATCGTATACACCTTCCTTATATGCAGCCAATAAGGCTCTCATATAAGTTACTCCTCTAGAGACTCTTCTTTTGCCATTTGCGTATATTTATGAACAAAACCTGTTTTCATCTTTGTATATCCGTCACGATCAAATTCAAACGGTTTCCAGAGGGACAGTTTGAGATTTTCATACTCCTTTGCAACTTCAGGATGATCGTTCAAATAGTCCCGGAAATACAGCTCATCGTGGTTACCAAAATTCCTTAAGTGCAGATGAAAAACACGCTCAGCAAAACCATGTTTCGTGTAGCCTTTGTTAAAATCCATTCGTTCTTTACTTTGAGCCATGCAAAGGTAGTTGTTTCTAAGCAACAGTTCGTAAATCGTTTGATGTTCTATAGGTCTGGCCTCTACTAAAATGTCAACAATGGGTTTAGCCCAGATTCCATGTATAGCTGTACTCCCAATGTGATAAATTTGAACATCTTGCGGAAAAAATGAGGCCAAAAATTCCTTTTCCTCTTGATACCAATTCTGCCAATACTCCTAGTGCTCAGATAACTGAATAGGGAACAGTTGCCACAGTTCCTGAAGTGTCATTTCCGATAACGGTTTACTCACTTGAAAACCTCCATTCCAGATACCTTCTACCATTGTCTCCTTCGGAAAAAGAACTTGAAGAAAAGCCCAAAGTCAGAAAACCCTTTATTTA
>JAAYKP010000099.1 GCA_012522335.1 Bacillota bacterium | reverse complement strand
CTCATCAACTTCACGCGCTGTAGCCAGCAGCTCCTGTGCACGCCAAATACCACCATTAACAATGGTTAAGCGCTCTCCATCCTGAACTTTCAGCATTAAATCCGGGCCTGCCAAATCAAAATGCGGGATACGCGCCTCCCACAGCACCTGGGGACCTTTATTAGGATAACGTCCGGAAATGGAATTATTAACATTTATTACTGCGCGCACTTTCTGAGCCACCAGTGACTGTGCCGCCAGCTCGTCAAGATCCCGGTGATCAATGAGGGCAATATCACCCGGTTCCAGACGTTCCACCAATATTTTTGTTCGTTTGCCTGCTTTTACCGGCCCCTGCAGCCTGGCAGGAACTTTAACATGCCATTTCATGCGCAGCTTTCCTTACTTCCGTTTTACTTATTATGTAACTCACGCTAAAAAAATAAACCAGGCAGCCGTTTTCTCTAAAAACAAGCAAGCAATTCAGGCTGAGATAGTCAATAAAAAAAGCGACCTGTGCTGTGATGCAGGCCGCTCAAACTTGCAGCAATGTTAGTGAACCCCCTTGCCGGAAAGGCGCAGACGATCCGCTACCAGGGCTATAAATTCCGAATTCGTAGGTTTACCTCTTTCCGTATTAATAGTATAGCCAAAAAATTTCTTAATGGTATCAATATTGTTGCGCGACCAGGCCACCTCAATGGCATGCCTGATGGCCCTTTCCACACGGGAACTGGTAGTATCAAATTTTTCTGCGATGCGGGGATACAATACTTTCGTAACTGAGCCCAGCAAATCTACTTCCTCCACTACCATCATAATCGCTTCCCGTAAGTATTGATAGCCCTTAATATGGGCAGGAATCCCAATTTCATGGATAATATTGGTAACATCAGCTTCCAGGCTTTGGCCGGTCCTTTTTACAGCCCGGGTCAGTGAAGCTACAGCCGGCGCGGGAAGCTGACCGTTACCCAATAAGCGTATTCTGTCCACAAGTACTTCCATATTAAACGGCTTGAGAATATAGTAAGCCGCCCCCAGCTCCACTGCTTTCCGGGTAATATCCTCCTGACCAAAGGCGGTAAGCATAATGACTTTAGGTTTTTCAGGCAAATGATTGAGCTGCTCCAGTACCCCCAGACCGTCTAAATGCGGCATAATTATATCCAACAGGAGGATATCAGGTGGTTCTTCTGAAACTAACTCCAGGGTATCTTTACCGTTATAAGCAATACCCACAACTTCGATGTCCGGCTGTTGTTCCAGATATTCTACTAATAAGTCGCTAAATTCTCGGTTGTCATCAGCCACAAAAACTCTTATCATTCTCCTATTCTCCTTCCTTTATCTTAAAACTGTTGTTGTTTTCTTGTGGATTTATTCGACATTTGGATAGAAATACCTTTCTGATAATTAGAATAATTTTTAAAACTTTTTTCTTACGCTAAGCCGATAAAAATAAACACGTCTTTGCCCAAGACGTGTTTATTTTTAGATATTCTTATCATCATTTGCTGACAACAGGCCGGATTCGGCAATCATCCACTCCAGGAAAATCCCATAACCGCGGGTCGGATCATTGACAAATACATGTGTCACTGCCCCCACCAGCCTACCGTTCTGGATAATGGGACTGCCGCTCATACCTTGGATAATGCCGCCCGTTGCCTCCAGTAAACGTTCATCCGTAATCTCTATAATCATCCCTTTATCACTGGGTCGGGATTGATTGTAAACTCGCTGTATTTCGATGTCAAAACTTTCAATGGTTGTCCCTTCCAACACCGTTAATATTTGTGCCGGTCCGGGTTTAACCTGAGAGGCCAGGGCTATTGGCAGTGCTTTGCTGCTGCTGCCCTGCACCGGCATGATGCTGGAAAGTCGGCCAAAAATACCAAATTGACAATTCTTTTCAATGGTACCTGCTAAATCTTCGCCTTCCTGAAAAACACCCGTTTTCTCTCCGGGAGAGCCGCGCTGCGCTGCCCTGATGTTGACTATACTGGCTTTTACAATTTCACCGTCTTTTATTTCAATGGCTTGGTTGGTGTCAACATCGGTAATCACATGACCTAAAGCTCCGTAAATCTGCGTTTGAGGGTCATAAAAAGTCAGCGTACCGACACCGGCCGCCGAATCTCGCACATACAAGCCGACACGGGGTCTGTTGGTTTCCTGACAAAGCAGCGGCTTTACAGCGGCGGTAAAAATTCGCTCACCACGTTTAACCTGAAATGTAAGGATGCTTTTATCTTTATGCTGGTTAATTACTTCTGCCACCTGGTTGGCGTCTGCCAATTTTGTCCCTTCGATGGCCAGGAGCACATCGCCGACTTCAATCCCTGCTTCTTTAGCCGGAGAAGCTGACACTCCCCGACCTTGGACCAGATGATGGCCGACTACTAAAACTCCTTCACTGTGCAGTTTGATGCCAATGGAGTGGCCACCCGGAATCAGCTTTTTTTCCGGCAGCACATTAACTGTCAGCTGCCGCAGCGGTATGACACCGAACAGTTTAAACTCCAGGTTAACAGAACCTAAATTTTGCGCGCTAAACTGCAGTGGAGAACTTAAGTTGTATTTACAGCTTTGCGCCGAGACCGGACTGCCGTTGAGGGTAAGGATGCCGGCCTTATCTCCTTTAACATGTATGGAAAGCGGACTCGCTATGTTTACATAATATTGGCAGCCTTCAAGGAGCCGCACTTCATTCTGCATAGCAAGCCAAATGCGCCAGGGAAATACTGCTGCCAACAGCAGCAAAAATCCCAGCAGCAGCAGAGCAAATCTTTGCCGTCTCCACCGTCTTTTCACGCAGTTATCACTCCTTATCACATCGCTGGACAAACACCTCCACAAAAAAAACTTTTAGTGAATGTAAGTTTAAGATAACCGCGCAGCAAATCTTTTATACGACTGTAGTTTACATAAGATGCTTGTATCATCTGGTTATACTGACAGCAAAATTTGCACATAAATAAAACGTACTCTTATCAGTTTGTGATAGAGTACGTTTTTTATTTAAATATTTTTTTAAAGCTTTTGATACTCGGCCAACAGTTCCTGGGCGTGCTGTAAGGCCACTCCGTCCTCACCACCCAGCATCCGTGCTAGCTCCTGTTCCCTTTCGCCGGGTGACAATTTTTTAAGCCGGGTGGCTGTCCGACTGTTAGTACTTTCTTTATAAATATAAAAGTGATGATCAGCGGCGGCGGCAATCAGCGGCTGATGCGTGACACAGATCACCTGGCGGTGTGCGGCCAGCGATTTTAGTTTTTCCGCTACAGCCCGTACCGTTAAGCCGCCAATACCGGCGTCTATCTCATCAAAAATCAGCGTATCTACTGCGTCTTCGGCCGCCAGCACACTTTTGACGGCTAACATCACCCGGGAGATCTCTCCGCCGGAGGCAGTTTTAGCCAGTGAATGAAACGGTTCCCCGGTGTTTGCAGACAGCTGAAATTCAATTTTGTCACAACCATGTATACTGCACTGCTCTGCCGGGGCCACCAGAATGTTAAACTTTGCTCCCTGCAGCGCCAGCTCCTGCAGCGCCCCATTGATCCGACTGCTTAATTTTTCGGCTGTCTGCTGCCGCAGCACTGTCAGTTCAGCCGCGGCCTGTGCCAGAGCCGCCTCAGTCGCCGCTATTTTCTCTGCCAATTCCTCTCTTTGTGCGCTGCGGCCCGTCAAAGCCGCCAATTCCTGCTGCATATCCGCTGCCAGTTTTTCCACATCACTGATGGTAGGTCCATACTTTTGTTTAATCCGCCGGTAAGTTTCCAGCCGCTCACTTACTTCCTGCAGTTCTGTTTCATCAAGGTTAAGCTCTTCCTGGTAATATCTTAATTCACGCGCCGCATCCATAAGTTGTTCAGCGGCACTGCTGATCTGCTGCAGTATATTCTGCAGCGTACCATCCAGGGCGGCAGCAGCCGCCAATTCTTTTTCCACCAACCCCAATTGATCCATAATGGCGCTGTCAAAACTACCTTCACATAAGGCTGCATAAACACCCGCCGTACGTTCAATGAGCTGTTGGGCATTGTTAAGGCGACGCCAACGCACTTCTAAAGCTTCCTCTTCCGCCGCCGATACATTGGCCTCCTCAATTTCTGCCAGTTGATAACGCAGGAAATCAGCCTGCCGGAGAACTGCCGCGTCATCGCCACCCAAGGCTGCCAAGTTTTTCTGCAGCTGCTGCAGCTCCCGGTATAATGAAGACACCTGAGCACGGCACTGCGCCAGCTTTTCCCCGCCGTACGCATCCAGCAGTGTACGCTGCGTAGCTGACTGCAGCAGCGACTGCTGTGTATTCTGGCCGTGCAGATCAACCAGCTGCCGGCTGCGGACGGCCATCTGTGACAGCGGCTCCACCCGGCCGTTGAGACGACAAACATTAGGACCGCTCCGCCGCACTTCACGGCTGAAAATTAATTCCGCTTCCTCCTCCGGACTGTCATTGTCTTCCGCACAGGTGAAAACTGCCTGAATCAGGGCACTTTCTTCGCCGGTACGAATAATGTCGCTGCTGGCCCGCTCACCTAATAACAGGCTGACGGCATTAAGCAGCAGCGATTTACCGGCACCTGTTTCGCCGGTAATGACATTCAGGCCGGCACCTGGATAAAAAGTAAGATTATCAATTAACGCCAAGTTGCGAACTTCCAACACGCGTAACATGACCATCCTACATCCTTTCCGGCTGCCAAGTTATTACTTTGGTAAGCTTTTGATGCAGCAGAGTATAAAAGTCGGTTCCTTCTAATTGAATCAAAGGTGTCGTCAGTGGTGCCCGGGTCACCTGCACCACATCATTGTCCTGCAGTGTAACCCCTGTCTGCCCGTCAATAGTAATCGTTACCTCTGTCTCCCTTGTCCAGGGACGAATAACAACACGTTCACTGCTGGCAACAATTACAGAACGATGGTGTAAAAGATGCGGGCAAATGGGAGTAATAATCATTACATCTAATTCCGGATTAACTATGGGGCCGCCTGCTGACAGCGAATAACCTGTGGAACCGGTAGGTGTAGAGATAATAATACCGTCACTGGGATATGTTTCCAAATGCTTGTCGTTAACATAAGTATCAAGATAAATTATCCGCGAAGCAAGACCTTTGCTGATCACCACATCATTTAAAGCAGTATACTCCACCAGCTGGCGGTCATCGCGAAAGACACGTGCCCACAACATTATGCGGTGGTTAATGCGGTAATTCCCCTGCAGCAGCAGCTGCAGGGCTTCTTCCAGCAGAGGCGGCTCCACTTCTGCCAAAAAACCCATCTGCCCCAAATTTAAGCCTAACAGCGGCAGGTTAGTACCGGAAAACTGATGCGCTGCGCGCAGCATGGTGCCGTCGCCGCCCAAAACAAGTACCAAGTCTACCCGGCCGGGAAAATCAGCGGCAGCTATCACCGGCAGGCCTGCCAGCGGCTCCAGTTCCTCGGAAGCAGCCAAGTAGGCCTGTACACCATGCGCACGACAAAAATCCGCGATGCGCTCTACCATAATTTTAGCATTATTCAGCTTTTTCCAGTTGGGGACAATGCCCAAAGCTTTCATCTCTTTCCTCCTGTCAAGTCCGGAAGCGGACTTCCTGCAGAGTTTCTTTTTCCAGATGTAAAATCAGGATGCCGCGTGCGCGAAAGGCCAGCACATCACGCAGCAAACTGCTGCGCCACAGTTTCGACTGCAGGCGCACTCGTGTATTGTCGCGTCTCAGCCGCACCAGATAACGCTGACCATGACGTTTAACTAAATAATCGTTTTTCAGGGTAAAGGAATGCGGCTGACCGTCTATCTCCATCTGGACCGTTAAGGTTGGTTTGACAAGCAAAATTTCATAACCGGCCGCTTCCAGGATTTGGACAGCTTTGCCACCGGCTGCGGTCGCCTTTTTGCCCTCTATGCCGGCGGAACGACCTTTCAGCCAGCGAACCAAAAAGACCAACAGCAGCAAACCGAGCAGGACCCAGTCTTTAATGCCCACTTTTTATCACCTGCCTAAGCAAATTATTCTTCACTTAGATCAGGTTTCCTTTTTTCTGTTAGCGCCTGATGCGCGTCTGCTACTACCGCCGCCAAATCGGCTTTATCTGCACCGGGGGCTTCAGCTGCCAGTAAGTGCAGCAAATATTCTATATTGCCTTCAGGACCGCGGATTGGCGAAAAAGTAACACCGGCCACGTCATAACCCAGCTCGACGGCCAAAGCAGCAATTTTTTGCAGCACGGCCAGATGAGCGGCAGGGTCACGGACCACGCCTTTTTTCCCCACCTGCCCCCTGCCAACCTCAAACTGCGGCTTGACTAAGGCTGCTATTTCCGGCACCTGCAGCCGCTGCAGCACAGGCAGTACCAGCTCCAGCGAAATAAAGGAAACATCTACAGCGGCAAACTGCAGCGGCTCTGACAGCACTTCAGGATCCAGATAGCGAATGTTAGTTCTTTCCAGGGAGATAACACGCTCATCCTGACGCAGCCGCCAGTCCAGCTGCCCGTAACCCACATCCACACTATATACCCTGCGGGCACCATGCTGCAGAATACAGTCAGTAAAACCGCCGGTGGAAGCACCCACATCCATGGCCACCCGTCCACTTAAATCAATGCCAAAGACGGTAAGCGCCTTTTCCAGCTTTAACCCGCCGCGTGAGACATAGCGCGGCAGCTCCTTAACGATGATTTCGGCCGCAGCATCCACCAGCGTGCCGGGCTTATCTACCTGCCGCCCCTCCACCGACACCAGCCCTGCCATCACCGCCGCCCGGGCAGCAGAACGGCTGGTAAACAAACCACGCTCAGCCAGAAGAACATCTAATCGTTTACGCTTTTGACCCATGATACTTTTCCCTTACTGTCGACTAAATCAAGGCAGGCGGCAGTAATATTTTCTTCTGTCAAACCAACATCCTGCAGCAGAATGGAGCGGGCGCCATGGCTGACAAACTGATCCGGCACCCCTAAGCGTTGGACCGGCACTTTACCTAAACCATGCTCCTCCAAAAATTCTAAAACTGCTGAACCCATGCCGCCGGCCAGCACATTTTCCTCCACCGTAACCAGGCCATAACGACTGTTGAGGGCAGCCTGCAGCAGCAGCTCTGTATCCAGTGGTTTAATAAAGATCAGATCTATCACGGCGGTAGATAAACCTTTCTTTTCTAAGCGGGCCGCAGCTGCCAAGGCCGGCGCCACCATGGTACCTACAGCCAGGATGGTGAGATCACGTCCCTGGCGCAGCAGCTCACCGCGTCCCCACGGTAAAGTACGCGGTGCTTCCATAGCTGCCCCCAATCCTTTACCCCGCGGGTAACGAATTGCCACCGGACCGTCATGCTGCAGCCCGGTAACCAGGGCATGCTGTAAATAGTTTTCATCCCGCGGACACAGAATTGACAGGTTAGGCATGTGACGCAGATAAGAGATATCAAAGACACCATGATGTGTTTCCCCGTCCTCACCGACTAAACCGGCACGATCCAGGGCAAAAAGCACCGGCAGGTTCTGCATACAGACATCGTGCAAAACTTGGTCATAGGCTCGCTGTAAAAAGGTAGAATAGACTGCCACCACCGGACGAAAGCCTTTCCGGGCCAAACCGGCGGCAAAAGTAACGGCATGCTGCTCGGCAATACCCACATCAAAAAATCGCCTGGGAAAGGCCTGGGCAAAAGCAGTTAAACCTGTTCCCGCAGCCATGGCCGCGGTAATGGCAATCAAGTTTTGCTGTTCCTGTCCCAGCCGGACCATGGTATCACCGAAAACATCAGTATATGTAGGCACACTTCCCCTTACTCCCGGCTGTGGCGGGGTCTGCGGGTCAAAGGGACCTACACCATGATAAAAGTCCGGGTTATTTTCCGCAAAGGTATAACCTTTGCCTTTTTTTGTCAGGACATGAATCAGGATGGGACCTTTTAATTTTTTGGCGCCGCGCATGACGCCCATCATTGCTTCCAGATTATGTCCGTTGACCGGACCTAAATAAGTAAAGCCCAATTCTTCAAACAGCATACCCGGCACAATGAGCTGCTTGACCGCATCTTTCAAGCGGTCCATTGATTTTATCATTTTACCGCCAATGGCCGGTATTTTAAGCATTAATTCCTGGAGATCTTCTTTAAAACGAAAATATTTCGGATCTGTGCGAATACGTCCCAAATAGGCGGCTAAACCACCGACATTGTGGGAAATTGACATTTCATTATCATTTAAAATGACAATTAAATTTGTACCCATGTCACCGGCGTGATTAAGGGCTTCAAAAGCCATGCCGCCGCCCATGGCACCGTCACCAATTACCGCCAGCACATGATAATTTTTTCCCGCCAAGTCCCGGGCCTGTGCCAAACCTAAAGCTGCCGAAATGGAAGTAGAGCTGTGGCCTGTTTCAAAAATATCATGCTCACTTTCTTTGTATTTGGGAAAACCACTTAAGCCGCCATACTGTCTTAAGGTGGAAAAACGTTCCGCACGACCTGTTAAAATTTTGTGGACATAACTTTGGTGACCCACATCCCAGACAATTTCGTCCGTCGGACTGTTAAACACGGTATGGATGGCTAAAGTTAGCTCCACTACCCCTAGGTTGGGGGCAAGATGACCTCCGGTCTGCGAAACATGCTCCAGGAGAAAAGAGCGAATCTCTGCGGCTAAGGCCGTCAGTTCTTTAATTGTTAATTTCTTTAAATCAGCCGGCCCTGTAATGGTGGGCAGCAAGTTACTCATGTTGTTTACCTCACTTTCGCTTACAAGGAAGCGCTCATCCAAAGCATATTTTTCCCGGGTAACACCGTTAATATTGCTGCAGACATTTCCGCGGCACAGTTTTACCCCGTCTCAATTAAAACGGCATTTATGCTGCCGGCAAACTCCCCGCTGCAGCGGGATAAGCGTCCAGCAAAAACTCGCAGCAGTTCTGATTATGAAATTACTACCATTGTAGCATACAGCTTTTGAAGCTACAACCGGACCGCGCGCTCACCGGCACTTTATCTTTTTCTTTTGTCACATTACGGCGGCATACTGTGTATTTTGTTATAGCTAAAACTATTTAACAAGAATATACGCCGCCTGATGTAGCACGGTAGGACACACTTTCATACTATGTAAAAGCACAGGAGGTGAAAGTATGTCTAGACAAATTAGCGGTGACCTTTTTAGTGCCAGTGTGATTAACCAAAAAGCGATTAACCAAAACACACAGCAAATTTTAGTCCTCGTGGCCGTACAGGTTGCGAATCTGATTGAGGCGCAATTTGGTTTTGCAACCAATGATGATAGTGACACCATTGAAGGTATTGCCATTTAGGAAGATGCGTGCCAGAAAGGAGTCGGCGATGAAAAAACTTGCTTATCAATACGCCTTCGGCACCATGCCGCAGCAGGTGATCAAACGCTTTGGCAATGCAGATTTGTTTGCGGCCGGTGTAATTAACCAAAAAGCCATTAACCAAAATGCCCAGCAAATTTTAGTTTTAGTGGCTGCCCAGGTGCTGAATATTATTGAAACACAATTTGCTTTTGCCACTAACGAAGATCAAGACTTTATAGAAGGCGCAGTAAACACGATAACCTAAGGGAAAGGAGCGAAAACCTTGAGAATCGGGTTTAGCAGGAAAGGTCTGACGCTGGACTCAAAACCTTTTAACCCGCTAAATTTTTCCGTTAACGGTTATGGCATAGAGTCAACGGAAGAGCCGCCTTCCTTTGATGCCTTTGAAATCCTGGAAAAACTGGCGGCTGCCAAGAGCGAAGGAGTTACACGTGCGGAGCAGATTAAAATCTTACAGTCCATTATGCCCAAGTAATTAAACGCTTACAGCGGGAGGGAAAAGAATGCCTGATGTATTACTAGCCAGTGTTGTCAATCAAAAAGTGGTTAACCAAAACGCGCAGCAAATTCTGGTTCTGGTTGCTGCCCAAATTGTTAACGTCCTGGAAGCACAATTCGGTTTTTCCACCAATTTAGACAATGACACAATTAACTCATAAGAGCCGGGCAAAGACCCCTTTGTTTGCTTTAAGGGGTCTTTGCCATGAACAACTACCTTCTGCTGCACATATTATGTTGCTAACAGGAGAATTACTGCAGACCGTGCCTTCCGCCGCCATGCAGCCTCAGCAGTGTGAAGGGTGATAATTTCTGTCGGAAAAGGAGGCTTAAGAGATGATAGAAGAGATAAAGCTACCTGCACGGCATCAAAACGATGTGTATATGGAAGCGGAGATTATTGACCAGTTAAATACAAACCAACAGTCCAACATGACCCTTTGTACGGAATCGGTAATCACCCAAACAGAATCCATGATAAAACTAAATCTTACCTAGCAGGTGAAAAAAATGGCAGACCCCTGGATTACGATTAAACCCTTACGCCGGAAAAACATTCCGGAAATTATCATAGATAAAGCAGGGCAGGTCTTTATTGACGGTGAGCCTTACCGGGAAAATGATCCCCGCTACCGCAATCTTTCCGTTAATATAGAAACTCATAACAAATTTAATACAGGTGAAGAAACAGCCAAAATGTTAGCCCTGCAGAAAGAAGCGGAAAAAGGTCAGACAATTACCGTCTCGGAAAGCAAAGATAAAAATAAGAGTGAACAGACAACAATTAAATTTTAAGGTGGCCGCCATGAGCGAACGAAAACTTAAAACGCCCGCGCTGGAAATAAGTATGCATTCCCCGCAGCCGGACTATGCCCAAATATTGGAGCAACTTTATCATCTCCGTCAGGACACGGAACTGACCAACGAAGAAAAAAGAGCCAAACTGCAGAGCATTTTGCATGCCATGCTGCAGGAGAACCCACAAAGCAGGGACAATGCACCGGGAGTGGATAGCTCAAGTGACGCACAGGAAAATAAGCAGACAGAAATAAAGGATGATCCCGATGCAGCAGAATAAACTTATTTACCTGTGCAATCTTTCCAATGAAGCCAACATGTGTCAGGCTGAGCAGACTACGCTCTGTCAGCTTAATATCTGTGCCCTGATCGGTGTCGACTATCTCCGCCAGGGTACCCTGGTTAAGCAAAAAATGCCGCTGACCATTACAATTGACCATACGGGTGAGCTGACTATTGACGGCATCGACGGGGTAACCATTAATGATGAGCATATTCGTGTCCACAGTGACCGTAAGGTCACGCAGAGTGAAGAATAACCGCTAATGTCAACTGTTTAATAAGGAGTCGATGGTGATGAGCAGTGAAAAAGGCGCAGCCACAGCATATAACTTCCTCATCAATGCCTCCAACCAGGCAAACCTGGCCGGCACCCAAAAGCTGCATGCAGCGCAAATTAACTCTGTCTTTGTTTTAGTAACCCCCTACTACATAGACAGATTTAATCTGGCCGGCCTGGATCTGGATATCCGGATCGATGAAGAAGGCACCTTATGGGTAAATCAACAGGCCTTCGAGCCCATTGAAATAGTTAGGGGAGTTAAAGTAATTGGTATTGTCCAGAGATAAAAAAAAGTCGGCAACATGCATCAAATGTGGTGAAGCTGGTCTTTATCTGATCCCGACAGAACATGATCTGTATATAGAATGCAAAAGCGGCCATGCCTGGCGGGAAAAATATCTGGAACAGGGCGGGACCATCCCTCGGCCTGCCGCGGTAGTCAGCTGCATCGAGGACTTATTCACGGCCGAGGAAAAAAAGTTATATGATCGCATTACCAGGGAACTGGAGGAGCATACAGACTACTATAAAAATGCTGACACCTTGGAGAAAGTAGCACACCTCTGCCAAAAGTGTCAGGCTTCTGAACAAGAAATTTATACCGTTTTTAAAATTATTACCCTTTATCATAAAGCAGTAGGCACAACTGCTGTTTAAGCCAGGACAGCTGCCGCTGTGCCCCGCCGGTGATAACTGCGGGCGAACTTAGTTCGCCCCGATAATTTAGCGCCGGCGTCGGACAAGCTGCCGGGCTAAAGCTGCCAAACCGGCGGCCGCTGTGCCAAACGGTTCTAACAGCAGCAGCGCCTCCTCCAGCAGGCTGTCGGTCTTCTCCTGTGCCTGCTGCAGCCCATACAGCGCCGGGTAAGTCATTTTTTGCCTATTGACATCTGAACCTGTCTGCTTGCCCAGCTCTGACGCTGTGCCTGTGATGTCCAGGATATCATCAACGATTTGAAAAGCCAGGCCGACTTTGTCCGCAAAGGCTGTTAATGCTGCCAGCTCTGCCGGTGTGGCCTGTCCCATTAACGCTCCGCAGCGCAGGCAGCAGCGAAAGAGAGCTCCCGTTTTATGACGATGAATATAATCCAGAATTTCGGCCTCAGCCGGCTTTCCTTCAGAGAGAATATCCACCACCTGTCCACCAATCATACCTGCCATCCCTGAGGCCCGGCTGATCTCCCGCTGGAGAGCAACTACTGTTTCCGCGGGAAAATAAGCAGCTGCCTGCGTCGCCACAATTTCAAAGGCTAAAGTCAGTAAAGCATCACCGGCCAGGATCGCCAAAGCCTCACCAAAAACTTTATGGTTAGCAGGACGCCCCCGGCGGTAATCATCATTATCCATTGCCGGCAGATCATCATGGATCAGAGAATAAGTATGAATCATTTCAATGGCACAGGCGGCCGGCAAGGCATGCTGACGCGGCACGGAAAATATCTCCGCCGCCGCCAAAGTTAACAGCGGTCGCAGTCTTTTCCCTCCGGCAAAAACACTATAACGTACAGCACGATGTATTTCCGGGGGATAGGTTGTCTCCGGCGGCAAATACTGCTCCAGCGCAGCATTAACCTCAGCAATAATTTCGGACCGGTTAGACGTCATGACCGCCCCCTTCACCGTTAAAAGGCACAAACTCCTCAGCCTCTTTTAAGAGGATAGAGATTTTATTTTCCACATCGTTCAGTTTACTGCGGCAAAATTGCACCAACTGCATGCCTTCCTGAAAAAGCGCCAGCGCTTCTTCCAGGGGACAATCACTGCGTTCCAGCTGCTGCAGTACATTTTCCAGTTTAGCCAGCGCTTCTTCATATTTAAGGTTTGCTGTCTGGACTTTATTTTCACTCATTTTCTTCCTCCGTCTTCGTATGCAGTATTTCCGCGGCTGCCTGACCCCGCCGCAGTTGAATCTCAACCTTTTCACCCGTCTGCAGCTGCACAGCGCTGCGCACTACCTGTCCCTGCTGATCATAGACGATGGCGAAACCTCTTTCCATGACAGCCGCCGGGTTCAACGCCTCCAGTTTTCCCGACAGCAGTTCCAGTTTGGCTGTCTGTGCCTGCAGCCGGAGGTTAATCTGTGTTTCCAGGCGTGAAGTTAAATGATCCAGCGTCTGCCTGGCCTGCTCCACCCTTTCCCCGGGTCTGGTTAAAACTCGTGCCGCAGCCAGCTGTTCCAGGTAACGCTTTTCCTGTTCCAGTTTACTGCGCAGTTTAAACAGCAAACGGTGCCGGCTGGTGGTCAGTTGCTGCTGCAGCTCACGCTGATCCGGTACCGCCAGCTCCGCTGCTGCCGTCGGGGTAGCGGCCCGTACATCGGCCACAAAATCAGCAATGGTAAAGTCTGTTTCGTGACCTACCGCTGAAATAACCGGTACAGCAGAAGCAAAAATAGCCCGGGCCACAATTTCTTCATTGAAAGCCCACAGCTCCTCAATGGAACCACCACCCCGACCGGTAATGATAATGTCTACTTCCGGTACCCGGTTAAGAAACTCAATGGCTTCCACAATTTGCAGCGGTGCCTCCGGCCCCTGCACCAGCACCGGCACAATTAAAACTTCCGTCTGGGGAAAGCGGCGTGTTAAGGTGGTGAGAATATCACGCAGCGCTGCACCTGTCGGTGAGGTTACTACACCGATGCGCTGCGGAAAGGGCGGCAGCGCTTTTTTCCAGGCAGCATCGAACAGACCTTCTGCCGCCAGTTTGGCTTTTAGTTCCTCAAAGGCGGCATAGAGACTGCCGATGCCCTCCGGCAGCATACTGTCGACATAAAGCTGGTACTGGCCATCACGTTCATAAATGGACAGCTTGCCGGCCGCCACCACCTTCATGCCGTCAGCCGGCCGGAAAGTAAGACGCGCATTGGCGCTGCGAAACATAACACAGCGCAGCGCGGCCTGCGCATCCTTTAAAGTGAAATACATATGGCCTGAACTATGATGCTTAAAATTAGAAATTTCGCCGCTTACCCGGAGTCGATTCAGCTGGGGATCGGCGGCAAAAAGATTTTTCAGGTATTGAGTTAACTGTCCGACAGTAAAAATTCTCTTGCTCTGCTCTGCCATTTAATCTGCAACACTCCACTATCTTATTATACTGCGCTTTTCTTTTTATTCGTGTTCTTAACCGCCGTTCCCTGCCGCCTGCTGCGCATAAACTGCCGCTCCCACGGCATTATCTCCGGCAAAGCGCGGCTGGGCAAAGGCACAGCGGCCATCCAATTTGTCAGCCAAATAGCCGCGGATGAACTGATTGGCCATCACCCCGCCCACCAAGAGCACAGGTTTGCTTCCCAGCTCCAGACGGGCCTTTTGGAGCAGTCGCCACAGCGATTCGGCAATACACAGCTCCACACCGCGGGCTACGGCTGCCCGGTTAACTGTTTTTTCGGCCAACAGCCGCTGCACATGACTTTCCGGACCGGAAAAAGAAAGCTTGAAACCCTGGACAGAGACCGGTACGGCCAGACACTCATTACCGGCCTTTTGGGCTAAAGCTTCCAACTGCGGGCCGGCCGGAAAAGAAAGTCCCAGGGCTACACCAACCCGGTCAATAAACTGTCCGGCGTGGAGGTCAGCGGAACCGCCCACTTCCACAATCTTTAACTGCTCTGCCGCCTGGACAGACAGCAGTTCAGTCGTGCCGCCGGAAACATGGAGCGCGTAAAAGTCATCCCACTTGATCCCGGCCGACCACATTCCTGCCCACAAATGATTTTCCTGATGGGAGAGCTCCAGGCAGGGAACTCCCCACAGGGCCGCCAGGCTGCGGGCAAAGGAAAGGCCCGCCACAAACACCGGCATATAAGAACCAGCCACCGGCCGCGGCCGGCTGGAAGCCGCCACCGCCTGCAGCTGCAGCGGTCCTATTTCTGCCTGCAGCTGTGCTGCCAGCTGCGGCAAATGCTGCAGATGCTGCCAGACCCCGTCGGCCTGGCGCAAACCTCGCCTGCCGTGGGGCACCTCCAGCATCTGTCGTGCTTCGCAAAGTAAACGTCCCTGCTGATCAACGACAGCCAGGGACGTGGTATAACATGATGTGTCAATACCTAAAAACACTAGTTCTCCTCCTTGCTGCCGCGCCGGTGGCAGGCCAGCCTGTCCAAAACTCCGTTAACAAATTTAGCCGACTCTTCGCCGCTGAATGCTTTGCACAGTTCTATAGCTTCATTAATGGCCACGGCAGGGGGAATATCGGTTCGATACAACAATTCAAAAGCTGCCAGACGCAGCACACTGCGGTCTACTGCTGCCAGACGCTCCAACCGCCAGTTTTGCAGATAAGGGATGATGGTTTGGTCAATTTCCTGCTGCTTCTCCAGCGTGCCGCTGACCAGTTCTCTGGCAAAAAGAGCTGACTGCCGGCTTAAACCGCTGTCGGACAGCAGGATCGACAGCGTCGGTTCACTGTCATTTCTCCCCTGTTCCACTTGAAATATTGTTTTAAAGGCAATTTCTCTTGCCGCACGTCGGCTCATAAGCACTCTCCCGTTAGTCGTTGTCAGGCCAGATGCGCTGTAAAATACCCTGCAGTCCTTCATGGCGGTCAAATAAGCGTCCTAAATAGACACCGACAGCGATACAGAAAAAGAGCAGTAAACTGCGCCAAAAGCCAAATAAAAGTATGCATAAACCAACAATTAACCCCAGGGCACCTCCGAGTATCTTTCCCCAGTGTTCAACAAAAAACTGCCGTAATGTTTTCCCAGACACTTTTGCACCTCTTTTCTAACGGGCAGCTTTGATCGTGTCAGACGCCACGTTCTCAATCAGAACCTTGATTTCCGCCACTGTACCGCCGGTGGAGCTTTCCACATATTCCTTGACGGCAGTCTGCAGCTCTGCTGTCAGCTGGGGAATCTTTTCATCCGGCACAGTGCTTGCCCGTAAATAAATAACTAAACCGGCCTCAGTGTTAACGATGCGTGTCTGAATGTCTCTAACCCCGCTAACATTACGGGTAGCTTTGAGCACTAAATTTTCAATTGCTTTAAAACTTATACACACCTCTCCAAGTGGGCCCGTCTGCGTTAAAGATTCAATAGTTTCCTGGCGGCGGATGCTGCTTAAAAAAGCCCAAACGGCTAAGGCCAGCAGCAGCACGGCAAGAATCAGGTACTCTAATTGTCCATAAACAGCATTAACCGCAGCCTGTAAAACTTCTACTGGATAAAGTGACAGGGCTGCTCCCCCCACCAGCACCGCCATAGCGCTGAGGAGTAAAGCAAAAACAAGTAAATATAATTTTTCCCGCATAGTCATAGTTTTCCACATCTCCTTTCGCGCTATGCAGCAGCTTTCCGTCGGTCAGGCTGAAACCGGCCGAGCGGAAAGCCCCTGCACAAACAGGGGCTTAACTGCTGTAACTGCCTGCCTTAAGAATCCTCTTCGCTATTCTCCCCTTTAGCCGTATCAAAGCTGACACCTTGTACATGTACATTAACGCTTGCCGCTTTTAATCCCGTCATTGATTCAACAGCTTTTTTAACACTTTCCTGAATATTCAACGCCACCTCAGGAATCCGCGCACCAAACTTGACAATGATAGACAAGTCGATGAGGGCCTGCTGGTTGTCTACTTCAACCTTCACGCCTTTGGCCAGGTTGCGTTTCCCCAACATATCGGCAATACCACCGGCCAAGCCGCCGCTCATACCGGCAACGCCTTCAATCTCACTGGCTGCCAAACCGGCGATAATGGCCACTACCTCATCTGCAATTTTAATCGTACCCAGTTCTGTCGGGATAAATTCTTCCGCTGTTGACAAATGATACACCTCCTTGATTACAGCCCTGCTGTAATATTGAATATTATACCAAAGTTTGCTGGGCAATACAATTCCATGTTAGTCTTATTTGCCGGCTACGAACCGCCATGCTCAACTACGGCAATATTATCGAAACTGACACCGGTAACAGTGCTGACCATTTCGGCAATCTGCATAAATTCCGTCTGATTTAGTTTGGCCGCTTTGACCACCACATTGGCCTTGCCGTCTTTCATGAAAAAGACTGCATCTTTAAAGCCCTGGGCCTTGATCATATTCTCCACCAGCAGCTCTTTTTCCATCACCTCAATCATACTTAACAGCTGTGCTTCCGCTTCTTTCTTCCCTTCTGCCGTAATATTAGGATTTTCAATCATGTGGTTGAGCATTTCTACTTCACTGGCCCGGATCCGGTCGCGCTGCATGCGGTATTCAGCAAAAAATGCCTCGTAGTTCTCCAAAGCTGTGTCCGGATCAGTAACTGTGGGCACTGCAGCCTCTTCATCCTCACCTTCGTCCTCATGTTCAGTCTCATCCTCGCCTGCAAACGGGTCCTCCTCCGGTGTCTGCTCAGCCGGTGAGTTTTCCCCTTCCTCCTGCTGAGTTGGACTGATAATATTGATCCGCTCTCTTTGGAAGTTTTTTGCGTACCACACCGCCGCAAAGGCCAACAACAACAAGATGATGGTCGTTACTTTTCTGGAAGCTTCCCTATCCATAACTTTCCCTCCTCCTAATCCATTTCCAAAACTTTAACCCGATGAGCCGGTAGATTTAAGGCCGCCCTCACCGCCAGCGTCACATCTTCCAGTAAACGGGCATTATTGTCTCCCCTGACTGTCACCAACACACCGGCAATTTCCGGTGTCCTCTCCCGCCACACTACTGCCTGCTGACCGGAGCCGGTCTGCTGCATCACAGCCTGCGTTTTTATCGTTTCCTCCTCAATAATGCGGTTGCCGCCGCCGCTGTCTTCCTCTTCCGTACTGCGCGTTGTCGTTTCCTGGTTGGTAACATATTCCTTTTCCAGGCCGCCGGCCAAAGTAATAAACACCCGCACATCATCTACGCCTTTAATACTCTTTAAATCTTCCCTCAACTCCCGCTCCAGCAAAGCTTTATATTCACCCTGGTAACCGGCTGCGGCTGCTGACCCTTCGTTGGACGGCACCAACAGTTCAGCCGGACTTTGTTTTGGCACGGCACTAATGTACATAAAATAAATTCCTACAACGACCAAGGCGGCAATAAACCAGGTCGAATACTGCTTTTTTCCGTCCTTTTCTGTTCTGCTCTGGAATTTATCCCAGACACGCTGCCACAATTGTTCACCCATACTCGCACCCCCAATTCCTTAGTGATAAAGTACCCGTACTTCCACAATTTCCGCTGCAATACCCAGCGCCGCCGCAATCTGGGCGGCATACTCTGCTTCCAGCACACCTGTTTTAGCCCCCGGCTGCCCTGCAGCCGCACCAACTTCCACCTTGACCGGCTCCACCGGCTCTACCAGCCCCGCTGACTGCTGACGCGGCTGCGCTACTACCGTCAGCTGCCGCGGCACACCGAATTCCAGATGATTAACCTCCTCCTCCACCTGCAGCTCTAAACTTACCAGTTCTAAATCGGCCGCCAGTAAAAGCTGTGCCACCTTTTCTTCCACCAACTGCCGATAACGGGTCAGCGTCAACTCCCAGTTCAGCTCCTCAAGCTGCGCCTGCCGCTCAGCCACGGCATTTTCCGTCAGGGCATCACGTATTTCCAGCACCGGCTCCAGTACCCCCGGCAGCTGCAGCAATGAACGCAGAGGCACCAGGAGCATCAGCATCAGCACCAGACCAACCACCATGTTGACAAAGGGCCGAAACTCCCGACGCGGCAGCATCATTTCCAGGATTGTTACCAAAAAAATCAGAATCACAATATTACGTACCACATTAGACAAAACAGCCAGCACAGTCTCACCTACCTTAACATAAAGGAAGCATTACCGGCGCCGGCAATGACAGTGATGGCAAAATAGAAAATAACACTGACTACTGCCACTGCCGCAAACACTAAAGCTAAACAATTACCTAAAATATTAAGCGCATCACAAAGGCCGGTTTCGCCAAGGGGCTGAATTAAAGCAGCCGCCAGTTTATAAACAAAAACAAGGACCAAAATTTTTATCAGGGGGAAAGCCACTAAATAAAAAAGCAGCAGAATCCCGGCAATATGTACCGTACTTTTTAAAATTAAAGTTGCGCCGGCCACCGTTTCCACAGCATCTGAAATCAAACCGCCGATCACCGGCAAAAAAGAACTGGTTAAAAATTTGGCTGTGCGCAGACTGACCGCATCACCTACGGTGGAAGCCACCCCATAAATGGACATCAGCCCTGTAAAGATAGTCATACACAGTCCCATCACCCAGACAGCACTGTTTTTCAGCAAATCAGCCAGTTTATTGACTGTGACCCGCGGCGAAAAATAGTTAACGATGGAGAGAATGGTAGTCAGAAAAATCAGGGGGAAGACCACATCCCGTGTCAAAGCAGCGAAAAAATTAACGGCAAAAATAATGATGGGACGGAAGAGAGCCGCCGAGGCAAAGCTGCCTAAAGAGGCCAGCAGGGCCAGCAGCAGCGGAATCACCGCCAAAATTAATTCCACCATGTCGTTGACACTGTCCCGGCCTACACCTACAGCCACGGCAAAACTCTGCATGGCAATGGCAACCAGGGCCAAATAAACTACAGCTTGGGTCAGGGTAGAAATACTGTCATTGGCAAATGCTTTTTCCAGATTCTTTAACAGCGCTGCAATCACCGCCAAAAACAGCAGTTTAGCTAAAAGATTAAAATTGAAGTAAATTTCACGCCACATAAAGCGCCACAAACCATTAAGAATCTCTGAGAACGACAAACCTTGTCCCTCTCCCGGGCGGAACCAATTTAAAATATCCTGCCAGGTAAAGTCCGGCAGATATTCTCCACACTCCCGCTGCAGCTCCTCCCAAAAAAATTCAATTTCCGTCAGATCCAGCTCTTGTGCCTGCCGCTGCACCAGATCAGCCGCCGGTTCTGCCCGTACCGGAGCGGCTGCCGCCACCATATATAAAACTGCCAGTAAAACAACACTAAATTTTTTCATAGGCCACCTACGGTACAAAATTAATAATTGTTTCCAACACCGCCACTACCAGCGGCATGGCCATCACCAAAATTAACATCTTGCCGGCAAACTCTACCTTGCCGGCAATAATGTTTTCACCGGCATCTCGGCAGATTTGCGCCCCAAACTCCGCCAAATAAGCAACACCCAGAATTTTAAGTAAAGTATTTAAGTAAACCAGGGAAATATTGGCCTGCAAAGTCATATCCAACAGCATCTGCAGCACCGAAGACAGGTAAAAAGCAACCCGCAGAAAAATTATTACCCCGGCTGCCACGGCAATGAGCATGGCATAAACCGGATTTGTCTGCCGTACAACCAATACCATGCAGGCAGCGATAAGTGCAAAAGCAACGATCTGAATGATTTCCAATGGTCTCTCCCTTTCAGCTGTGACGTATCCCTGACTGCTGTCCGGTTAATAAAGATTGAAAATAGTCTTGATGCTGGAGAAAAGTTCATTTATAAGCTGGATGACCATCAACAGGACTACTACTACCCCACCAAGAGTCAGCATTTGGGCCTGCTCCTCTTTTCCCGCCTGCTTTAAAACAATATTGAGCACGGAAATAAAAATACCAATGCCGGCAATGCGAAAAATGAGATCGACATTAAATCCATTCATGCCACTTTCTCCTTCCAACAACAGAAATTTTAGAGAAGCAGAATAACGACAGCCAAGCCAGATAACGCCCCTAAATAACGCCACATCTTCTCATTACTGGCATAAACTGCAGCTGCTTGAGCCGCCTGTGCCGCAAGCTGTGTTTCCGCTGCTGCCAGCTGTTTAAGCTGATCCTCCCTGCCCAAGCCGCCTAAGCCTGCTGCCGCCCGGGCGACGACAGCCCAATCCTGCGCTGTTAACTGCAGCTGCCGCTGCACATTTTGTACAGCCGCCAACCAGGCCGCGGAAGCATCTGCTGTCTGCGGCTCCTGCAGCTGCTGCCAAACAGTCTCCAGAAAAAACTGCACCCCAGGGTTGGCAACACGCCTGCTAACCTCCAGCAAAGCCCGCGGCAGCGGCGTGGCTGTATAGCCAATTTCTGCTGCCAATAAACGCAGGGCCAATCTAAACTCTTCCAGTTCCCGGGTGCGGTCACGTAATTTGGCCGCCTGTAAGTTACCCCACATCACTGCTGCCGCCAGAATAAAAGCTGCCCCCAGGTATTTAATCCACACTGCACTCCCTCCCGGCACGCAACCACTCCTGCAGAGCCTGCCCTGTATAAATATTTTCCACAGTCCCCGGACCGTGACGTCGGGATAAGACAATTACCCGCTCAAATAATCCGTTCTCCAATAGATATGCTAAGCTCGGTCTTCTTATGAGTTCTCCCGCATTTTGTCCGTGCGCCGTGGCCAGAATACTTGCTCCCGTATTCACCGCTTCTTCCACCGCCCGGGCATCTTCAGCCCTGCCCAGTTCATCGGTCACAATCACCTGCGGAGACATGGAGCGAACTAACATCATCATCCCCTCGGCCTTGGCACAGCCATCCAAAACATCACTGCGCATCCCCACATCTAACTGCGGTTCACCCCGAAAACAGCCGGCTAATTCGGAACGCTCGTCCACAATGCCGACTTTAAAACCCGGCCGCCGCTGCCCATCGCCGTTAGAGAGCAGCCGGGCGAGATCCCGCAGCATGGTGGTCTTGCCCGCCTGCGGTGCCGAGACGATTAAAGTATGGCGTACCCGCTGCTGTTCTGCGCAGTAAACATGGGGCAGCAGCGGCACGGCCACACCTTTAAACTGCCGGGCAATACGGATGTTCACCGCATTCAGATCCCGCAGCACTTTAACTTGGTTCCCTTCCATCACCACCCGCCCGGTAAAACCGGCCCGGTGTCCTCCCGGCAGCGCCAAATATCCCCTTTTCAACTCTTCATCCCGCGCGTAGAGCGAAAATTCAGTCATCTGCAGCAAAACTTCCTGCAGATCTGCTGCCGTAATCCGGCAGGCTTCGTCTAAGGATACCACAGGACCACTGTGGCCCAACCATACTTCACCTTGTCCACTGTGCAGCATGAAAGGTTGTCCAACCCGCAGGCGGATTTCTTCCAGACTGTCTGCCACTGCCGGCGGCAGAGCCGCCATTATCTCCCGTAAGGGCAGCGGCAAAAGCGGTAAAATTTGCTCCTGCCAAGTCCTCTTCTTCATTCTTTTCACCCCTAGATTATTATGAGGACAGGCTCTTGAATATGCCTGAAAAAGCAGCCGCCTATTGCCCTGCTAACAGACAAAAAAAACCGCTTCACCATGGTCGGTGAAACGGTTTCTGTCAAACTAGCTGATTAAGTTAATCGCCATTCTCGTTGTCTAAAACTTCATAGTCCTCAAAATCATCAAAGTCGCGATCATCATTGACAAATACTACACGCTCACAGTTGGGGCAGAGGATCTCCACCACATCGTCATCTTCTAGCATATCATCGTCAATGTAGACAATTTCGTGACATTCCGGGCACTCGACAGAGAACATATCATCGTCCTCAAAGTCGTCATACTCAGCGTAGAAATCATCTGCGTCATCGTCCTGCAGCTCGTCCTCATCATAAAAATCGTCTTCCAGCTCACTTAAATCTTCATCAACAGCTTCAACATACTCTAACAGTTCGGCATAATCATCCTGTAGTTCAGTAACTGCTTCCGCCAACGCATCAACAACCTCAATCAGCTGCGCAAATAATTTCCCTTCAGGACTTTCCGGCTCAAAGCCAAGTCCGGCTGCCAGCCCTTTTAAATACGCCACACGGGATGTAAGAGCATCCATCGGATTAGCATCCTCCTTAAATTGTAGTGGGCTTATACCCTTTCAATATACTCACCCGTACGGGTGTCAACACGCAGAACATCGCCGACATTAATAAAGAAGGGAACTTGTACAACCAGGCCCGTCTCCATCGTTGCCGGTTTAGAACCACCGGAAGCTGTGTCACCTTTAATGCCTGGCTCAGTTGCCACCACTTCCAACTCCACAAAATAGGGCAGCTCAACACCGATAATCTGTCCCTGGTAGAAAAGCACATGGAGATTCATATTTTCTTTCAGATATTTAACACCATCACCTAACTGCTCAGCGGTTAAGGCAAGCTGTTCGTAAGTTTCCGTATCCATCAGATGGTACTCATCGCCGGCATTATAAAGATACTGCATTTCCCGACGATCCAAGATGGCACGTTCCATTTTTTCTCCGGCTCGAAAGGTGCGTTCAGTTGTGGCACCTGTCTTAAGATTTTTAAGTTTAGTGCGGACAAAGGCTGCGCCTTTACCGGGCTTAACATGCTGGAAATCAACAATGGTATACACTTCGCCGTCAAGCTCGATGGTCAAGCCTGTCCGAAAATCACTGGTTGAAATCATCTAGTTCCCTCCATCTTAAAAACAATATAATTCCTTGGAAGCGGCAGTTAAATTACGAATGCCCTGCTCCTCAATCACTGCCATATCTTCGATACGCACGCCGAATTCTCCGGGCAGATAAATTCCGGGTTCCACCGTGACAACCATGCCAGGCTCCAGTAAACCTTCATAAGTCGGTGACAATCGCGGCGCCTCATGAATTTCGCGTCCGACACCATGACCTAAACCATGACCGAAGTAATCACCGTACCCGGCAGCAGCAATGACTTCACGGGCAAAAGCATCGCCTTCTTTGCCGCTGATCCCGGCGCGTAAATTTGCCAGGGCGGCTTCCTGCGCCGCTAAAACAATATCATAAACTTCACGCTGCTTGTCACTGGCTTCGCCGACAAATACTGTCCGTGTCATATCAGAACAATAACCGTCTACGATACAGCCGAAGTCAAACACCACGGCATCCCCCACCGCTAAAGTTTTATCTGACGCTACACCGTGGGGCAAAGCAGAACGGCTGCCGGAGGCAACAATCATGGTGAACGATAAAGCGGCAGCTCCGCCTTTGCGCAGCATAAATTCCAGCTCCAGGGCAAGATCCCGTTCCCGCACCCCCGGTTTTACGTATGCCAGAATCTGCTTGAAGGCAGCATCCGTTAACTGCTGCGCCTTTTCAATGGCCTTAATTTCGTCAGCCGTCTTGACGGCACGCAAAGGTGTAACCGGTGAAGCCGCCGCCTCCACGGAAACCGCCTCTAAGGCCGCCACAATTTCCTGATATGTATCAACCGTTAAATAATCCGCTTCCACCGTCAGCGCCCGGCAGCCATTGTCTGCCAGTAATTCTGCCGTCACCTGCCAGGGCTTATTCTTTATATCAATGATTTCAAAGGCCGGTGCCTGCTGCTGAGCCTGCTCCACATAACGAAAGTCTGTCAGCAGATACGCCTGCTGTGCTGTCAGCAGTAAAGTGCCGGCTGTGCCGGTAAAGCCGCTCAGGTAAGCCACATTGACCGGATTGGAAACTAAAATGGCTTCTCTGTTCGCTTCCTGCAGCTGCTTACGCAATAATGTCAGTCTCTCCACACTATTTCCCCCTGCTCAGTTTAAGAGCAAAGCTGTCGGCCTGCCGCAAGCTCCTGCTCTTTACCTGATAGTATTTCGCTTTGACGGTAAAAAAATCCTTCCCTTAAGCGCTTATTCTCCGCTATTTCTCTTACTCCTGGCGGATGATATCCATAATTTCTCCCACGACAGTTAAAGGTGACTTTCCCGTTGTATCAACCCGCCGGTGGGCAGCCTGGCGATAAGCATTTTCCCGCTGTTGGTAAAGCTCAGCTAATTTTGTCCCCCCTGCCAGTAAAGGACGGGACTGATCATCTGCCAGACGTCTTTCCAATTCCGCCACGCTGGCATCAAGCCAGATAACTAAGCCAGCGGCCCGCAGCTGAGCCACGTTGTCCGGATCTAATATGGCACCGCCGCCGGTAGATATAACCAGTCCTTTTTGCTGACAGAGCTCCGCAATAACAGCTTTTTCCTGGCGGCGGAAATAAGGCTCTCCATGCTGGGCAAACATCTCTGCAATGGTGATGCCTGCTCTGTCAACAATCAGCTGATCGGTATCAACCAAACGCCGGTTTAAGGAAGACGCCAACAGCTTGCCTACCTCTGTTTTGCCTGTGCCCATAAAGCCAATCAAGACAAGATTTTTCCCGGCAATACTCTTCATTTCAAGCCTCCTGCCGCATTATATTTACATCAGTATACACTAACTCCTGCTCCGTGTACAAATCAATTCTTACGCTGCTCTCATCTTAAGATAACAATTATCTCTGTAATGACCCGCTGCAAAAAAAATAGCAACGCTTTCTGGCATTGCTAACTAATTTCGACATATTTTTCTTTATCTCCTGCCCTTAGCTAAGATTTAGTCTGAGGGGGGCAGGCTGTCAATACGCACCCTTCCCGTCACCGGAGTCACAATCACATACAGACGCCTGCCCTGCTGATCCTGCAGGCGAACATAACCGCCGCGATTAGGAGCCCCTGTAAAGCGAAAATACAAGGTGGCACGGCTGTCAACAACGGGAAAGTTGGCAAGCAGCTGCAGCTCTGCCGGCAGCTTTGTCCAAACTGTTTCTCCCGGCAAATCAAGGCGATAACGTCCACCAAGCTCATAAAAAACAAGTGTGCAGGTCTGGCCCTTGGCAATGGCTGTTTCACGTGCTTCCCGCATGGCCGCCGCCAACTCCTGCGCCGCCGTTTTCAGCGGCCAGCCGCCTGCATTCCTGACTACCGGCACGGCAACCGCCAAGAGAATGCCCAGAATCAGTACTACCACCACCAACTCCAGCAAAGACAATCCCTTTTCTTGCTTCATCGCCGCGGTGTCAACTCCAACCACTGCAGATCAAAGGTCGGTGCCACCTGCAGCAGCTCTGCCGGCAGCAGATCCAGCTGCTTTAAAACTGCCTCATCACAATAGCTTATCTCTAAATCACGTAAATCCAGTTGTGGTGCCAGCAAACAACCGTCCAGGCGCAGCCCGGCGCTTGCCCGGCATGTAATCTGCACAGCGCTGTATACAAATAAGCTTCCCTGCCACACTTCACCGACAGCATTTAGTTCCACTTCCTCAGCCGCCAGCAGGACAATCTGACTTCCGGGGGCCCAAGTCAGCAGCTTCACTTCATCAAGCGCTACCAGCAGTCCCTCCCAGGGAGTCTGCAGGTCTATTTCCACCTTACCGGGAGCCAGCAAAGGACCCGGGCGCTCCCCATCCACCAGATATACTCCCGCCACATCTTCAGCCTCCGACCAACCCTGCAGTACTGCTTCCTGCACAAGCAGGGGAAAATCTACCTCCAGGGTGTATGGTCTCCCCTGCGTCCAGTGATAGCCTGTACAGTGATAACTTCCCCCATCCTGCAGTTCCAGCCGGGCAGCCCGTAAATCACCGTCAATGTAACTGCTGTCTGTCCGAAAAACAACCTCATCGGCAGCCACATGGCCAACCACTGTTATTGCCTGTCCCCACAGCTGCCGGGCTATCAAAGCCTGGCGGGCAAAGGGCCGCAAACTGGCCAGCACTTCCACGTCCCTGACCATACCGCCCGCCCGGCCCTGGGCATGAATGCGCAGCAGACTACTGTTTTCCCTTTGCGCAGAAACAGTAAAGCAGGGTTCCTCCTGCTGCTCATACTGCCAGCTGCCTGCTGCCAATTCCCGCCACCGCCACGGCAGCACCGCCACCGCATACTCAATGCCGGCCTCGGCAGCATACTGTGCCCGTTCCGCATTGATTAAGTGTCCGCTGACCCGTAAATCGGAAAGAGCCAACTTTAACAGGGAGCTGCTGAGCAGGGTAAAGATGGCGACGGTGTAGAGCAGCCACAGTAAAGCTGAACCTTGATTTTTGCTCATGCCTCTTCACCGCTTAAATTTTTCGCCACCACGGCACTCCGCAGCTGCGGCCGCAGCAGCTGCCGCTTAACCTGCAGTGTTAACGTTAATACTTCTCCCGCTTTTAACTTACCTGCCGGATAGAATGACAGCTCTTCAACACAGCTGGCCAGCGGCACGGCAGTGCCTTCCGGCAAATCCAGCAGCAGCTGGTCACCAAGCCGATAAAGACGATAACGCTGCAGTCTTCCCTGCTTTTCTTTGTAATATGTAAGGGTCCCCGCGGCCGAATTGACTTCAATCCGGTGCGCATACATCAACTCAGCAATCAATTCCTCCATGGCAATACGTGCAAACTGCTGTCCGTCAGTCTGTCTCGCCTGCCTCTCCCAAGTGCGTCCACCCCACGGCATGATGGTTAACACTGCTGTCAGGACCACTACCAGTAAGGAAGTGGCTACCAGCAGTTCCGTCAGTGTCAGGCCTTTTTCCCCATTTTTTCACCTCCAAGCCTGCCAGGTTACCAGCTGTACCTTTTGCTCCTGCTCTCCCTCCTGCCAACTTACCGTTACCCTGACTGTCTTAAGGGGCCAAGCCGGCTCCGCTGTCGGCAGAACTGCCACCTCCAGCCGGCGGCTGTAGTCCGGGAACCCCATTACTTCTGCCTCAAAATTGTCCGCAAGGCCGCAATAGCCGATACTGCGCTGCCATTCCAAGGCTTCCCGGGCCAGATTAACCGCCACCGTTTGTCGGTAGGCTGTGCTGAGGATCTTCCCACCCATTAATACTAAATTGAGAAGGGGCGGTGCCAGCAGCGCCAGCAAAGCCAAGGTTACCAGAAGCTCCATCAACAAAAATCCTTTCTTTTTACTGCACATCACCCATCACTGTACTTACATTTTTTCGACACGCCAATACCAAAAAAGCACCAGATTATCTGGTGCTTCCTCTGTAAGTTTTAAGTTTTAGTTTAAACCAGCGATGCCTAAATACCACGCCAAAAGCTGCTGCCCCCACATGCTGACGAAAAAAGCTGCCAGCACCAGAAAAGGACCAAAGGCAATGCCGTCTTTACGACTCTTTAATTTGAGGAGTAGCAAAACACCTCCTACCAAACCACCACCGAGAAAAGCTAAAAACATTAACAGCAGCAGCTGCTGCCAGCCAAACCATAAGCCTAAGACACCCACCAGTTTAATATCACCGCCGCCCATGCCGCCTTTACTAACCACCGCCAGCAGTAAAAACAGACCAAACCCCAGCAGTCCGCCCAGCAGGGCAGAGCCCCGGGCCGGGCCACGCCCGCTTAACAGCACCAGGCCGGTGATGCCCAACAACAGGAGCACTAAACGATCAGGAATGATCTGGTGGTCCAGATCAATAAAAAAGATGACCACTAAAACAGCATAAAAAGCAGCCTGCCACAGCACATCAGGCCAGCCAAAACGCCAGGCCAGCAGGGCAAAAAGTACGGCTGTCGCCAGCTCTACTAAAGGATAACGCCAGGCAATGGGGCTGCTGCAGTTCCGGCAGCGCCCCCGCTGCCATAAAAAGCTGAAAACCGGAATTAGTTCCCCGACCCGTAACCGCCGTCCGCAGTGAGGACAGTGAGAAGGAGGTGAAACAAGAGATTCACCTGCCGGCAGGCGGTAAATACAGACATTCAAAAAAGAGCCGATAAACAGACCGTAGATAAAAGACAATACAGGCAGCAGCATTACCGCAGCGCCCTTTCCACTTCACTTTTATTGACACTGCGGGCTAAAGCGTCTTCCTTGGTAATAACACCCCGCAGAGCCAGGTAAGCCAAAGAGCTGTCCATGGTCTGCATGCCGGCGGCCCGTCCGGTCTGCATGGCCGTATACAGCTGGTGTTCATTACCTTCACGGATCATGTTGCTTACCGCCGGCGTATTCACCAGCACTTCCACTGCCGCCACCCGTCCCTGTCCATCGGCCCGCGGCAGCAGCTGCTGCGAAATTACCCCTTTAAGCGAAT
>JAAYKP010000098.1 GCA_012522335.1 Bacillota bacterium | reverse complement strand
TGTTAACTAAAAAACGCATTAAAGTAGGGGGAAATAATGAGAACTTGGAGAAAAGTTGTACCGATACTGATTGCTTTACTGCTGGTCGGCCTTGTGGGCTGCGGCCAAACTCCGGAGGAGCCAAAGGGAACGGTACAAAGATTTGAAACTATGCCGCCGGCACTCCTGGAGCTGGTCAATGGTGGCATCGATGCAGTTGTCGGAGACTCACCTGTCGTTTTAGAGTACATTAAGAATAATCCGGAAGCCAAGCTGCGGGCCTTCGGTGACGAGAGTTTTGAGAAGGAATTCTACGGCATTGCCATGCGCAAGGAAGATACAGACTTACACAAGCTAATCAATGACGGACTGGCAGCCATTAAAGCTAATGGGGTTTATGACAAGATTTTTAATAAGTATTTTGGTGACGGCACAGATTATGTAGTGCCGGAAAGTGACAACCGCTTAAATGTTACCTATAATGTGGCGCAGGATATGGCCTATGCTCCTTTTGAATCTTTAAATGCTGACGGAGAACCGGAAGGTTTCGATTGTGACCTTATTCGTGCCATTGCCCATGAAATGGGTTTTGCCGTCAATCTGGTCAACACTAACTGGGACGGCATTATTCCTTCCTTAGTCAGCGGTACCTCAGACATTATTATTTCTGCCATGACTATTACCGAAGAACGACAAAAGAACGTTACTTTTTCTGACCCTTATTTTGAAGCTACCCAGTATATTGTCGTTAAAGAGGATTCGGACATTAATAGTCTGGAGGACTTAAAAGGTAAAACAGTCGGTGTACAAAACGCCACAACCGGTGACATTGCCATTACCAAGTATTTTGAGGAACAGTAAGATAATTTAGTCTGTTCATTAACAAAGTTAAATGTTATATTTTTAGTGGGTAATGCAAAACTGTTACCCACTAATTTTTTCAGGGGGGAGAAAATGGATCTTGACTTCACTGTAGTCCTTGATTATCTGCCAATGCTCGCCCAGGGGACAAAGATTACCGTTCAGCTAACTGCCATGGCGGTCGGTATAGGTACGGTCATTGGCTTATTCATGAGCCTCATGCGATTATCCGGTGTTAAACCACTCGTACTTTTAGCTAAAATTTATACAGATTTTTTCCGCGGCACACCTCTGTTGGTTCAGATATTTTTGTTTTACTACGGCTTCCCGCAATTATTGGGAGTACAATCCTTCCCCAGAACTCTTGCAGGCATTATTACTCTCAGCCTAAATAGTGGGGCCTATGTGGCCGAAATTTTTCGTGCCGGTATTCAGTCTATTCACAGAGGACAAATGGAGGCTGCCCGTTCCCTGGGCATGACCTCTGCCCAGGCCATGCGTTATGTTGTTTTACCGCAGGCCTTTAAGCGGTGTATTCCGCCGCTGGGAAACGAATTTATTGCCATGCTCAAAGATTCTTCTTTAGTTTCGGTCATCTCCCTGCAGGAGTTGATGCAGACAGGCAGAATTATTGTCGGGCGTTCATACCGCGCCTTTGAGCCCTATATTGTAGTTGCTTTAATTTACCTGGTAATGACCATGACTATATCACAGCTCGTATCCTACCTGGAAAGGGTGTTTGGCAAAGATGATCAGAGTGAATAATTTGACTAAAAAGTTCGGCACCCTGGAAGTACTGCGCGGCATCTCCTGCCATATTGCTCCCAAGGAAGTTGTCGTTGTCATCGGTCCTTCAGGTTCCGGCAAAAGCACTTTTTTACGCTGCCTGAACCAACTGGAAGAGGCAACCTCAGGCGAAATAATTATTGACGGGGTCACTGTTACCGACCCTAAGACCAATATTAATCTGGTACGGCAGGATGTAGGTATGGTATTCCAACGTTTTAATTTGTTTCCTCATATGACAGCACTGCAAAATGTCGCCCTGGCGCCAATTAAAGTGCGTAAACAAAGCCAGCAGGAAGCGAGAGAATTAGCTTTATCCCTGCTGGAACGGGTTGGCCTGGCTGACAAAGCAGAGCAGTATCCGGAAAAGCTGTCAGGAGGGCAGCAGCAGCGTGTCGCCATCGCCCGTGCCCTGGCTATGCGCCCCAAAGTGATGCTGTTCGATGAACCTACTTCAGCTTTGGATCCGGAAATGGTAGGCGAAGTATTGGAGGTTATGAAGGGTCTGGCTTTGGATGGCATGACTATGGTTATTGTCAGTCATGAAATGGGATTTGCCCGCGAAGTTAGTGATCGTGTCTTATTTATGGACGAAGGGCTAATTGTCGAAGAAGGCTCTCCTCACGAACTTTTTAACAATCCCCGCAACCCACGCACCCAATCTTTCCTTAGTAAAATTTTATAACTTATAGCTCTAGTTTGTGGACAAGCATTTTGTGACCCGAAAAGCACAAGGAACAGCTGCATGGCTGTTCCTTTATTTTTCCTGTCTACGCTGACCTTGTTCTCAGCGCCTGCTTTTTACCGGCTTTTGTCCGCACAGTTAACTTTACTCCTGACCCGGCAGCGGCAGCTCCTCCCTGCCGGTTTTGGTCCACGGCAGTGTCTTGACTTCAGACAGCAGCATGCCAAGAACAATTAACGCGCCGCCCCAGTAAGCATAGGGGG
>JAAYKP010000097.1 GCA_012522335.1 Bacillota bacterium | reverse complement strand
TGGCCAACCAAGGCTTAAAAGTTTTGCTTACTTGTTTTAATAAAAATTTGGCAGGGTACCTACGTAAGGAGATTGATTCACCTAAAATTACGACAGCAAATTTTCATGATTTTCTCTTCCGCACCCTGCAAGGCCAGAACCCGGCGTTCTCAGTTCCAGATGAGCCTGAGGCAATATCTGAGTTTTTCGCAATAACACTGCCTGAGCTCGCTTTTGACTACTTTTCCAGCCTGCCGCATCAGGAAAAATTCGATGCTCTTATTGTAGATGAAGGTCAGGATTTTGAGGAAGAGTGGTATTATTGTTTGCGCAGTATGTTAAAAGAAGACGGTTACTTTTATATTTTTGCTGATCCCGGTCAATCAATCTTTGGTACAGACGCTGCCTTTTTGAAAAAGCTGCCACAATCCAAACATCGCTTAACACAAAATTTGCGCAATACTGAGACCATCAACAACTGGCTTTGTCAAAACTTTCCCCAGAATACTTCCTTAAGAACCAGGCTGCCCGGTGGACTACCTGTTAATGTTTTCTGCTGGCAGGAGCCCCAGGAAGAAAAAAGACTGATTGAAAAAGAAGTTGGACGCCTGATCAGCCAGGGTATTCGCCCCAAGCGGATTACTATCTTATCACCTAATTCTAAAGAAAAGAGCAGTCTTGCCGATACCGACTTTTTAAAGCACTGGCCTATTGGTACCATCAACGATGTTAACCCCCATGCCATACGTTATTCAACAATTCGTTCCTTTAAGGGACTAGAGGCTGATATCGTCTTTCTGATTGGACTAAAAGAGTGGAACTACGCCTGTACACCGGCCGATATTTATGTTGGTGCCTCCAGGGCACGATACCTACTTTATCTCTTTCACCATCAAGACTTCTCTCTCAAAGAAACATGATAATCTACAAGCATTGGGAAGAATTGACCGGGGAGCGGGTGAAAGTATGTGGGATTTGTCTATTTCTAATAAAAACTATATCTATTAAAAAGCCGGAATCACTAATTAGTGGCTCCGGCTTTAAATAAGCGCTTTAATTAAGCTGCTTACTCTTAAAAATCATCGAGATTACTTCTTTACCTTCATGAATTCTTTTAACAAACAATTCTGGTTCAATTTTAAAAATACCGACATCAACTGTTAACCCTTTTGGTGGGGTAGCGTAGTTTCTTATTTGTGGTTTTTCTTTGATTATTGCAAGTAAAGTCTCTGTAGTTTCTTTAAGTGTATTGCAAAGTATATCTCTAATTTTGTCAAAGAATATCTGTTCTTCAATGATATCGCAGTAATAATAGCCATTACTTATTGGGCTTATATTGTATTTCTCCAGCTTGATTTCTAAATCTGCGGAATAACCTCCAATCTCGTCTGCGGTTCTGGCTCTATTCTCTAAAAACAGGTCATGTAAATTAACCTGTTTATGATTATAAAACCTGGTTTGGTCAATCTCTTTAATGACTTTTAGTCTACGCTTTAGATATTCTCTGGTATCTTTATCTACGGAGTAAACAAAAACGCCTTTCATCCCTCTCGAGAGCAGGGTTTTGTAGGTATTTTGAGCTAAACGAAGGAATTGATCCTGGCTGTTTTTACCGATCTTAGCATCGTAACATTTGGTGACATCAGCTTCCCAAGATTCGGTGGACAGATTGTATGTGAATTCTTCTCCGATAATGACGCCAACATAATCGAATTCCAGGCCCTGGCAGGTATGGATACAGCCAATTTGGTTGACACCATCTGGGTTAATAGCCCAATCTGCACCACTCAGAGGAATGCCCGGAGCTCTTTTTGTCCCCCTATATGAATCCTGAGGGTTCCATGGCATTTCAAAGATGAGTTCTTCATCTTCGTAAATCTTTACATCATTTTTTAGCTGACCGTCTGGAGTAAGTTCTTTACTCCAGGGCCAGGCATAACCTGCAAGCAGCCTTGAGTCGAAACCCTGTTTTTGTAATTTTAATATTTCTGCTTTCATTTCGTTTGGGTCATCAAAAATATAGAATTGTAAATCATCAAGGTTTTCCCAGCCGCTTGCGTTGGCTGTCTGACGTATCCCCAGAACATCATCAAGCCAGTTTAAGTAACCTTCAGAACCAGCGCAACGAAATTGAGCGTTCAGCTCATATTCATAAATTGTGCAGCCTAATTTTTGTGCTGTTTCTTTTACATGACTATAAGAACCTATATCTTTAGGCCTGATCATCTGGTTATCGTCGGTAAAAAAGACTGTAAGATGAGTCTTTTCGATAATTTCTTCAACTAAACTTTTATCCAGTTTTTTTTGCATCGGGGGTGGTGTTGAACTTATACGGTGCGCTTCGTCAACTATTGCTACAGGATATGTGCGATTGTTTTCAATTAAATCACGGTTATAGTAGTATGGATGTTTAAAGAGTCGCGAAGCCCTTTCTTTATCGATTTTGTTGGCCATACTGTTTTTAAAAGCAGCGTTCGGTGCCAAATAAACACATTCTTTTCCGTTTTGCAGGATCTTGCCCAATAGATTTAAACCGACTACGGATTTGCCGGTGCCGGGTCCACCTTTGATCAGAACAACATATTTACCATCGCTGCCATCCAATTTTTGATCGCGTACGATCTGCATAACTCGGTCAAAGACAACAAGCTGCTCATCCATCAAGATAAATTCAGATTTGGCATCAATAATATTATTAATGTGATTAATCAATTTTTTACTTGGTTTTGGAATGGAGGAAGCGATATAATCAACCAGTTCCATACCATCGCCTTTTTCAACGTGGTT
>JAAYKP010000168.1 GCA_012522335.1 Bacillota bacterium | reverse complement strand
AGCAATGTTAATGAGGGGTATTTAGATAGAAGCCCTTATAATAGGACTTATGGTCAGATTGCCGGGAATGGTTCCGATTTGGATAGAAGTTACGGCGTTCCCTATGTAAGTCACATGGGCCAGATAGTAAAAAACGATGGTAAGATCAAAGTTTATGTGATTGGTTTTTCAGCTGACACAGGAAACAGAACTGATTTCTCTGAAAATCTTGCGAAAATAGCAGCAGAAACCGGGGCATTGCCTACGCAATCTGGTGATCCTTATTTTTTAGCCGGCGATGAAGATGAACTGGATCTTGTCTTCGGTGAAATTCAAAGAGAGATCATTAATAATCTATGGCATATTGACGGACCCAAATTATAGAGCTTACTGCCGGAAAGAGGTCTAATTATGCTGAATAAAAAAGGCTTTACTTTAGTTGAGATACTCATAGCCATGGCACTGCTCATGGTTATTGCTGTTGCTTTCGTTTCTTCTATGACGACTAATTTTTCCTGGCTGGTCAGTGCCAGAGTTATGACCCAGAATGTTTTTGCTGCTCAGCAATCAATGGAAGCCGAAATTGAAAGCATTAAAAAAGATTTGCTGGAAGGAGTAACTCCTGACGATAAAGTCTCCGTAACCTTATTTGATGGTGAGCATCAGAGATCTGTTGACGGCTATTATCGGGAGAAAGAAATTGCCGGCAATCGTGTCATTCGTGCCATTATTGCCGATATCAGAAACCCGGACTATCCGGTGCCCATTGTTAACTCCACACTGCTTAGACTAAGACACGGTGGCGCGTATTTAGCCAATAACTATGATTATGTATTGCGGCCGGGTCTGTCTGCGCGGGCAACATCGGTGATAGCTGACCCGGATAATGTTTTTCTGCTCAACCGGCACGAGTGGTTTGTCTCACGGGCAGGATTTAACATCCCTATGGTTTCTGACGAGCTTATCGATAAGGATTTAGATCTCGGTCGGTTATATCCTATTTTCCCTTATGACTATAACCCAGTCCCCATCAAAGCCCTTTCTGATACTAAAAGTGAGAATGACCTGACTTCACTGCTCAGTGAATATACCGGACGTCACATCATCTATACGATAACCCCTTACGCCATGTCTGGCAGAAAGGGCACAACTGTATTTAGTGACCCTGTCTATCTGCATGGCCCTACAGTAACAGACGGGTTAGTCCTCCATCTGGATGCCTCACTGATCAGTAAAGATTCAAGAGTTAGTGATATAGTAAAAAGTGGGGACAACATTTTTGTTTCACAGTGGAATGATCTTTCGGGTAAAGGTAATCATGCCGTACAGAGCAGTAACAATTTGAAGCCCAAACTTATAGAAACCCAATATCAGGATGATGTATATGTCTGGGGAAAATGTCTGCAGGAAAATACCCCGGGGACAAAAATGCGTATTTCCTCTTTTAATCCTGACAAACTTGGTGATTTCACCATGATCTTAGTAGCCAAAAGCAGCGGCAATCAGGAGAATACCAATATCATCAGCGGCGGCAACGGTGCCTGGAGTTTTGGTTGGAATGGCGCCGGTAATTTGGCATTTGCGGTGGAAGGTAGAGGAAGTATTCCTGCTGAACTAACAGAGCGGCGAGGCCTGGATGGTGAATGGCATATCTTTACTGCCGTTGTCTCCGGCAACGACATCTCCGTGCGCGTTGACGGACAGGAAGAAACAACCGGTATAAAAACTTCTTCTGGCTCTGTCCCCAGCGGGGCCGTCGAGATCAATTGGAATAACGTGGAGATTGCGGAAATTTTACTCTACCATCGTGACCTGACTACCGGGTTAGATTTGGTATCGGTAGAAACATATCTAATAAATAAATATAATCCTGATCCGGAGGACGTGCAGTCTACCATTGCCTACCTCAAACCATTATCGCCGAAAACCATTATTAAGGGAGAGAGCTTTATCCCTCCGAGCACTGTTGAGGCAGTAATGACGAACGGTTCAACACAAAGGGTCCCCGTTAGCTGGAGCGGGACTATCGACACCTCAGTCGCCGGCACACAGACCATCACGGCTGCTGCTGATATGGACAGCACTAAAACTACTGTGCTCACGGTATATGTGGTTGAAATCGAAAAGCTAATCCCCCATACCGCTGAGACAGTTACCCTGAAACTAGGAGAACGTATTGACCTGCCTTCAAGGCTGGACGCACAGTTGACAAATGGCAAAACGCTCCCTGTGGAAGTGACCTGGAGCTCCAGCACGCCTGGCGCCACAGTATCTAACAGTACTCTTACCGGCAATGTCTTAGGTAATTATCCAAACAGCCTAACAGCTGCAGCAGTATTAGATCCCAGCAAGACTGCAGTCTACACTGTAGAGGTTACCGGAATTTCAGTAACAGGTGTATCTGTTGAACCCTCCAGCCTAAATATCCCTGTTGCCCAAACCAGGACTCTGACAGCAATTGTGGAACCTGCGAATGCAACCGATAAAAGGGTGGAATGGAGCAGCAGTAATCCCTCAGTTGCAACTGTTGACGATGCTGGTGAAGTTACTGCTATAGCAGCTGGACGTGCAACTATTACTGCTCGTACCGTTGACGGTGGCTATGAAGCCCAATGTACAATTAACGTACCAGCAGTTTATGTTGGGTATGAAGTGGTGGGAGAACCAACGGTTAGAGGTGTTCTTATTTATTATTACAGTGTTACATTAAATATTAAGTTAAGTGATGGCACTGTAGTGACAAAGACATACAGTGGTAGGACTGGCAATATAAGGTCAATTTCAATAGAGGAGACGATTCAGGACTCTAATAACAATTACGTTACTTGCGTATTTGTTATAGATTTAAGTCGATATTGATTTGAAGTTTCTCATCTAATGTATGACTAGTTTCTGCACTAAAACCCGGATCTTCTATGTAAAGATCCGGGTTAATTTATACATGCAAATTCTTATATTACTGAAGTGGGTTAATCAACCTCATATCCCATACATAATGCATCATAAAACTTGCCGTCAATGAGAAATTGTCTTGTTGTTACTCCTTCTTCAATAAATCCTAATTTTTTGTAGACATGTATCGCGGCTAAATTATCAGAGCGAACGCGCAAGTTTAGTTTTCTGATAACACCTGACTGT
>JAAYKP010000096.1 GCA_012522335.1 Bacillota bacterium | reverse complement strand
TCTTGCACCACCCGACGGTTCTCTGTAACTGAGGTTACCACTTTTTTTCCCCATCATCACTTTAGCTTTAAAATTTCTTTTAATCATAACAAATCACAGCAAAAAGTCAAGGTTAAATTTTTTATTATTAAACGGGGATAGTACTGTTATCTGGGTAGTGGGCAAAAAAATGTCACAGGCGGTGATCCGGATGCAGAATAAGCTCTATGCCGCCCTTGATGTTGGCGGTACTAAAATTTATACTGTACTGGCAGATGCAAATAAGCAGATTATAGCACGACAAAAGACAGCCACTTTGGCCGAAGCAGGGCCGGAAAAGGTCATCAAGCAGCTCATAGCCACCGTTAGGCAGTTGATGAAAACTGAGCAGCTGCAGGATGCGCAGCTGGCTGCAGTGGGTGTCTGCATTGCCGGCTTCTATGACTGGCACAATCGTATACTTGTTCACTCTCCGAATTTACCTGGCTGGTCTAATGTACCCCTGGAAGAGATTTTAGCAGCAGAGTTTGCCGTACCGGCAAGAGTCGAAAATGATGCCAATGCCGCTGCCGTCGGCGAAGTATCCTTCGGTGCCGGTAGAAATCATAATAATGTTGTTTTTGTTACCATTAGTACAGGTATCGGGGCAGGACTAATTATCAATGGTCAGTTATATCGGGGCAGCAGTGGGGTAGCAGGTGAAATTGGACATTTTATTGTCCAACCGGACGGACCGCGCTGCGGCTGCGGCCAGCAAGGTTGTTTAGAAACAGTTGCCTCCGGTACCGCCATTGGTCGCCAGGGTCAAAAGGCTGCAGCTTGCGGTCAGTCTGCACTGCTGCAGTCTCTGGTCAGCGAACCTGCAGCAGTGACTGCACAGGAGGTGTTCAAAGCAGCCAGGTTGGGAGATCCGGCAGCGCAGAAGATCCTGCACGAAGCATTGACTTATCTGGGCTTAACTTTAGTCAATATTGTCAATTTGTTAAACCCCTCCGCAGTGATCTTGGGAGGCGGTGTCACTGCTGCCGGTGACGAAATCCTGCTGTCTTTACGTAAGATCATTGCTGAGCATGCTGTTTCCGCAGCAGCTAAAGCTGTGCAGCTTAAGCTGGCTGCTTTAGGGGAAGAAGCGGGAGTGCTGGGGATGCTGGCATTACTCTAAATCAGTTAAAATACCTCCGTAAACAGGAAATAGCATCCACTTTGTCGAATTTGCCTGGAGAGAGGTGATATTATTGATTGAAGCCATCTTATTTGACTTGGATGGAACACTGTTGGATGTTGATATGGATGATTTTTTAGACCGCTATTTGCTGAAACTATCAACCCACCTCAATTATGCCGATCCTGAACGCTTCGCAAAAAATATTTGGGCCTCAACGGGGGCCATGGTAAAAAATACAGATCCGGCTCTTACTAATGAGGACGCTTTTCTGCAGCATTTTTTTAAGTGGATCGAGCAGCCGCAAAATGAAGTTATGCAGTTAATAACAGATTTTTATCAGCATGTTTTCCCCTCTCTGCAGGCCGATGCCGGTCCCTTTCCCCATACCCAGACCGCAGTCAATGCGGCACGCAAATTACAGTGTCCGCTGGTGCTGGCAACAAACCCGATTTTCCCCCTGGCAGCTATCAAGCACCGGCTGACATGGGCAGGTCTTGCTGCAGAGGATTTTGCACTAATTACTGCCTACGAAAACATGCATTTTACAAAACCTAACCCGCAGTACTACCGGGAAATAGCCTGTAAACTTAACGTGAATCCTCATAACTGCATCATGGTGGGAAATGACATAATGTTTGATATTCAACCTGCGAAGGAGGCCGGTTTTAAGACATACTTTGTAGACGAAACTGCCGGCGGCTTTAACCAGGCGGAAAGCAGTGGCCGCCTGCAGGATTTGGTCATTTATTTGGATTCAATTAATTTAAGTAGAGTAGAGGAGGATGGTCATGCTTCCCAACAAAAATAATCACCTGGCTGACGTTTCCCAACACTTGGTAGATGTGGCTATGGGCCGCACGCCTGCAGATCTAGTCATTACTGATGCCCAATTAGTTAACGTTCATACTGCCGAAATTATTCCTCACACAGATGTGGCAATAGCTAAAGGAAGAATAGCTTTGGTCGGTAAAGCCGATCATGCTATTGGACCCGACACAAAAGTAATTGATGCCCAGGGGGCATATCTGACACCCGGCTTTTTAGACGGCCATATTCATGTAGAGAGCAGTATGGTCACAGTAACAGGTTTTGCCCAGGCAGTAGTGCCTTACGGTACAACCGGTATCTTTATGGACCCACACGAGATTGCTAATGTCCTGGGTCTTGAAGGCGTACGCCTGATGCACGAAGAAGGTAAAAATCTGCCTTTACGGGTTTTTACTACTGTTCCTTCCTGTGTCCCGGCAGCCCCTGACATGGAAGATGCCGGTGCAGCCATTGGTCCGGCTGAAGTGAAGGAAGCGCTGTCTTGGGAAGGTGTAGTCGGTTTAGGAGAAATGATGAATTACCCCGGTGTTTTAGCTAATGATGATCAAGTCCATGCCATCATCAAAGAAACGCTTCGGGTCGGAAAAGTAGTAACCGGTCATTTTGCTATGTCCGCTACCGATAACAACCTGCAGGCATATCTGGCAGCAGGGGCAACTTCCTGTCATGAATCGGTAACAAAAGAGGATACTTTGGCCAAATTAAGAAGCGGTATGTACACCATGCTGCGTGAAGGTTCAGCCTGGCATGACGTTAAGGAAACTATCCGGGCCATAACGGAAGAAGACATTGACACTTCCTATTGCCTGCTTTGTTCTGATGATACACACCCGGAAACGATTCTGAGACGGGGACATTTGAACCATGTTGTACGGCGGGCCATTGAAGAAGGCTTAAATCCTATTCGTGCCATTCAAATGGTAACAATCAACACCGCCCGTTATTTTCGCTGTGATCAGGATCTGGGCAGTATCGCCCCCGGAAAAGCTGCAGATTTACTGCTGCTCTCCGATTTAACCCGTGTGACGGTGGATAAAGTGCTGTTGGCCGGTAACGTGGTCGCCGAAAAGGGGAAAATGCTTATAGCAGAACCCGCAGTGGAGTATCCCGCCTTTGTCCGTCAATCTGTACGTCTGGCTCGGCCTCTGACAACTGCTGATTTTCTCATTACCGCACCCTCCGCTGCGGCAGAAGTGGAGCTGCGTGTCATTAAAATCATAGAAGCACAAGTTACTACAGAAGAAATGCAGCGGACAGTACCGGTTAATAACGGTTATCTGCAGGCAGATCCTGCTTCTGATATAGCCAAGGTTGCCGTCTTTGAACGACATCGCTCCAGCGGCAGCCATGCCCTTGGTTTTGTAACCGGCTTTGGCTTTGCAAAAGGCGCAGTGGCCTCAACAGTTGCCCATGATAGTCATAATTTACTAATCGTGGGTACCAATGATGAAGATATGGCCTATGCAGGTAATGTTTTGGCTGAGTGTGGAGGTGGTTTGGTTGCAGTGGCTGAAGGCCAGGTACTGGCCTTGGTAGAGCTTCCTGTTGCCGGTCTGATGTCAGATCGTCCCGTTGCCGAAGTAGCTGCTGCTGTCGCCGCGCTGGAACAAGCTTGGCGCAAACTTGGCTGCACTTTAGTCTCACCCTTTATGACCATGGCAATGCTTTCGCTGCCTGTAATTCCAGCCTTACGTATCACTAATCGTGGTTTAGTTGATGTCAACAATTTTTCCATAACCCAGCTGCTGGTTAATAGTTAATAATTGAAACGTTTAGTAAAGTAAATAAATCAGGGTAAACTAAAAAAGCTCATTTAGAGCTTTTTAGTTTTTACCTGAGGAGGTACTACAAATGCAGCCAACTATCGTCATAGGTGAATTTCGTTCCCTCGATACTGCCAGACTGGCCATTCAAAAACTGCATGAACATAATTTTTTAGACATCTCTTTGCGTCAGATTGGCCCTGCACCGGGTAATAGTCTGGATTCAATGACTAATGCTTATGCCGGTGAACTGCCGCTATTTGCCCGGGGAGTTCCCGGAAGTGATGTGGCGGTGGAGGGGAAAACAGAGGCCCTATACAGTGAAGAAGATGCCAAAGAAATTATGGGGGGAGATGTTAAAGCAGCCAATGCTTACGCTGTAGTCGTGAGGGTTAGAGATGAATCAGACCGGCAGCTGACAAAAAAAATATTAACAATGTATGGTGCCGAGACACAGTATAACAAGATGTAAGCAATATTAAGATGATGCTATGAACAATGAACAACCACAGCGTAGTGCTTTGAATCATTAAGAAGTAATTAAGAATGGAACCAAATCAGAAAAAAACCGTCAGAATTAAGCACAGGAGGTGAACTAATGCGGAAAATACTTTATGCTACTTTTGTGCTTCTCATAGGGTTTATGATGCTGATGCTGGCGGCCTGCAGCAATGAGGGAAATACTTTTAAAGCAACCGTTCTCGACAATAATGAAACTACTTTATTAGTAGAACCTGATGCAGATACGACCGAAGCAAAATCTGCCGATAAAATATCTGTATCAGTTAAAGATGCAGCAATTCTTGACAGTAATGACAATGAAATTTTAATTGAAGATATTAAGGTAGGCAGTCAAGTGGAAATTTCATACCGAGGTGGTATCGCCGAAAGCTACCCGGCACAACTGCAAAAAACCTACAAAATTAAATTACTAGACTAATTAAATACACACTCTTTTGTAAAAGAGAAGGGGCAATTCCACAATAATTGCCCCTAACTTACGGACTAATAACGTCCGATAATATATATTATGTTAACTTGCTAATATTTTAAAGTAAACCAAGCCGCCATACTCTCGTTTATGTCCTCACGCTGCTCAAAAAGGATACTATTTAAAGTCAGGCCAAGTGATTGCAGTGGGATTACCGTAATTATAGATATTAAGGATTTCTTTCTGCTGGAGTCCAGCAATTTGTTCCGAATTCTTTTCTGCTTCTGCCAAAGTAGAGCCATTTGCTGACATATCATTGGCAATGGCTACTTTTTTGTTCATATCGGCCAAATCAGTGACCACTCTGACTAAGATCCCGTCGTCTTTGTCAAGATAGTACTCTTGTTTTACGGTATAGGTTAGATCCTCCTGGATTTGAAATGCTTCAGCAATGTTGTCGGTATACTCAGCAGTATAAACCTCCACAGCTTCACCATCAATGGTTTCCTCCCTGTCAAGCTGATACTGCAATTCTTTACCATACCCGTAGGGTCGATTCTGGGTTACTTTTTGCGATACCCAACCATCTTTGCTTAAAACATAAGAATCTACTGTATCCGCATCGTCCCCTTTCTCATAAAATATTTCCTCCCATAAATATTCATCGTCAGAGGAAATAACTTTGACATGTTCTTTGTAGGGATTTTGCCAGACCTGTCCTGCCAATATGACTTTTGTGTATTTATCAGTATCTTGATCATATGTTTCTATAATCTTTTCATAGTCATAACCTGCCTGATAAAAATCAGCAACTGCTTTTTCAATCTCACTTTCACCTTCATTACCTGTTGTATTACACCCACTTAAAGTTAGTAAAATTAAGCAGATAAGCAATACCACAAGATATTGTTTTTTCATGTCTGCACCTCTCTTTCAACTCAAATTTAATTTAAAGTTTTCTCTGCAGCTGATGCCGGATCATTCCGGTTCTGCCTTTCGTAATATTTTGCCATATGGATGAGCTTTATCGCTATCAGCAACAACAAGCAGCTTGTTTTCTTCAATCATTTTTTCAATGCGTAAAGCATACCAGCTGTCGCTAACCCCTATTGGGTACTTTCCCATAATTTCACCGATGAGTCTGGCCATCAGGAAATCTCCTTCTGGTATGTTGTTTGCTATCAAATAATCATAAAAATGAATAGGCACAGAAATTAATTTGCCGTTGACAACAGCCCGTAAGGGGGCGTTTTCCTGCACTAATTCGCCCCAATAGCTGCTGTAAAACAGCTTCTCAGCTTGAGATAACGGTTTTTCCAGGGACAGGAACATATATAATTTACCGGGATGCATTGACCCCCAATCATGATAAACAGCCGTTTGCTGATCAGATAACTTGATAAATTCGGGTAAGTCGATCACTCTTAAATCACAATTTATACCCCTTAATGTATGACAAACAAAATAAAAGCCGCAAACGGCAGCAGGGCAACTGCTTTTCCAAATCCTGATCGTTGTACCTTCCTTTGCTGCGGTCAGAATTTTTTCCATATCCTGACGTTGGTTTTGAAAAAATTCTTCTCGTTCTTTGTCGGTAAAGCCAAAACGTCCCCACAGCTGTGTAAAAACATTTTTACGGGAAGCCCCATCAAATTCACTTGCTATATCACCTATATCTAAGGCAAAACCAATACAAACTACATCCTCTGCATTACCTTCGATAGCCTGACCTTCAATAAGTTCGGCCCTATAAGGATTTTGCCCAGTATAGTGATTGTACCCAGTCAGCATATTTTCCGCATTATATTCTTTGGCCATTCTTATTACTGCCTTTGTATTTTGGTTAAAAACAACTTCAAGCATAGTTTATCTCCTTTATACTTAGCTCTTAGTCCATCTGTTCTTATAAAGATTAGCAATGGTTGTTTTAGCTGCTGAGAGCAAACTCTCCATGATTTATACTATATTCTGGAGTGCGTAGGTAAAAGCAAAGCAACCATCTGACATCTATGCTTCAATTTCCATAATTAGTTCTTTAAAGTACGTCCCGATTTCTACCAGCCGTTCATCAGTTAGCTGAATAACTTCTTCACTATGTTCAGCAAACTCTGTCAAAGCTAATTCGGCATAGTTGGGAGCAGGTGAAAATTTTTTCTCCATAATGTCATTAGTAGTAAGGTCCATTTTAAAATATACACGTGGACCTTCAAGCGTACCCGTAACAGTACCTGTGGATTTAGTAATAGTGAAAGTCATAGTGTTTTCCTTCGTGTTAATTGATACATTACCCTCATTGGATGTGCCAAATTCGACAAAGATTTTTAGCCCGGCAATATACATTGACTTGGTTTGATAATTATAATCAAGATAGTCAGCGATTTCACTGTTAGACATTTCATAATTCCTAGGTTGATTAATTATTTTGTCTTGATCTGTTTGTGATGTTTCGGGCTCATTAAGCATGTTGGGCTTTTGCGCACAAGAAACTAGCAATAAGCTGATAATTATGAATAAAGCAGCATATTTTT
>JAAYKP010000095.1 GCA_012522335.1 Bacillota bacterium | reverse complement strand
GTTTTTAGAGTTCTGTATGCTAGTATAGCTACTCAGCCCCAAAAGTATTACTAATTACCGTTTTGCAATTTTTTCTAATCTATTATAAGACAGGAGCTTGTCTTTGTCAAACACCAGCAGCAAACAGTGACTGGCAGCAGGAAATAGACCAATAAAAGGCCTCTGGCTACATAAATTTTTTACATGAAGCTGCGAGCGGCATTTCTACGTACAGTCGCTATCTCTTCTTCTGTGACCGCCCGCTCAAAACTGCGAAAGCCGGAAATCCCAAAACCATGTTTCTCCGCCAGACGTGTTATTTCATCTACCTGCTCCACAGATAAATCACGACCTAACGTAAATGGTTCAAATCTTTTTTCCAACGCCAGCAGCATGGTTTCCGCCATACAGGCATAAGAAGTGCGCGGCGGGAAACCAAAATCAAAACCAAAATCTACTTCTCCAGGCACATCAACAACGCCGCCTTCAATTACCAGCACATCATTACGTAATTCTGCCGTTCGCTTAGAAACATCGCGAGGACGAGCCACATCGCAAACAACCGCCCCAGGCTTGAGATCCATAACATCAATTACCGCCTCGGCAGCACCTGTAACAGTGATGATAATATCGGCACGCTGTACAGCACTCTTAATATCAGTAGAAACTTTTGCCGCCAGACCTGTTTCCCGCAAAATACGTGCCGCTAAATCATCCAGTTTATTTCTGTCTCGCGCCGTCAGGGTTAAAAAGCGAGCCTCCCTGGCTAAAATGCGCGCACAAACGCTGCCAATAGAGCCGGTTGCCCCAACCACAAGAATTTCTGCTTGCGACAAATCTATACCCATTAAAGCAGCAGCTCTTTTAGTGCCCTGCAGGGCAGTAGCCACAGTATAGCTGTTACCGGTCGTCACCGCAATGTTCAGGTTTTTGGCAATAGTGATGCCGGCATCGCCAACTACAGCCGTCATGGCTCCGAGTCCTACTACCTTGGCGCCTAATTTTTCCGCCACCTTACCTGTTTTAATAATTTTTTTTAGCACCGTTTTTTCCGGCAAAGTCACCATCTGTTGTGAAGTCAGAGGACAGGTAATAAAGTAACCGGATGTTTCGGCATGTGCGGAGCGAACCCCGGTAATTTCCGATACTTTGAACGGGGGCACCAATTTAAGTAAACTTTCTACCAGCGGTGCCGGCCACTTACGCATAAACCTAAACTTGCGAAAAACATCATCTAATTCAATGGGGTGAATAATAAAGGCAAAGTCTCCCATATGGCCCTCCTAGTTTAATTGAGTAATTCGTGGTGTAAAATTGACGTCAACTAACAACTTTTCATATTCAGCGGCAGTTAATTCCCGTCCCTGATTCGACAAGGCAACCAAGAGAGCTTCCATCACATTGGTGCCAAAAGAACGGCCATTGATGGCAGGAGTAGTAGTCACCAGTGTTTTTACTCCTCGTTGTTTAAGCAGCTCTACATCGGCAGCAGTTGTGGTATTGGTAATAATAATCTTTCCCTGCAGACTCTCTGGCATATAACGACGAATAAAGAGAAAGTCACCGGCAATAATTTCAGCTTCCGCAAAAAGATGACGGGCTTTAGGTTTATTTTCATCCTGTTTTTTACCGGTAGGATACAGCATGGAAAAGGGCAGCCGCCTTAGTATGGGAGCCAGTACACGGGCCAGTCTTTCTAAAGAACGTAAAGAACGCAGCGGCAGAGGTATGCCCACGGTAAAGACTAAATCTCCGCAGGTCAAACGACATCCTGCTGCCTCCAAGGCCTGCGCCATCCCAAAGCGGTCGGCACCGGACATCATTAAAACATGAGGTGCCCCGGCCAATAAATCTGTTTCACTCTCTAAATATTGAATCACTTTCCGCTCCAAAGTATTTTTTAACCCTGAGCCATCAACAATGGGTGTGCGCTTGGCAGCTCTTACCACTCTTTCTGCATCACGCAGTGTATAGCGCCGTGAGCCTGCGTAAACGTAAAGATCCATCCCGCCCAGCCCAAAGGCATCAACCTGACCGTCTAATTCTTTGATCATATTGATCATTTTCTTCATGTCGCCATCTGTGCCTATACGCTCCACACGGCAGTGCTCGCCTAACAAATCAAGCTCTGCAGCATGATCACGGGCCGAAGAACCTAAACTTATACTAACAACTCGTTTCATTGTTTTTCCTCCCCATCACTGACAAAAGCAGCAAGAATCTTCTCTACCCTTGCCGGGCTTATATAAACATCCTCGGAGATAGGCGAGCTGCCGATCTCATATGTGAAGACCTCGCTGTCAAGCAGTGCTTTAGCTAAACGATTCCATTTTTCTGAACAAAAAACCAGTACTACATCGCATTGGCGCAGTTGTTCAATAATCTCCATCATTTGGTTGAGAAAATCAAGGCCATTTTTGTTAGCTACCAACTCCCAGCGCTCGTGATTAGTCAGAATTAATCTTTTTTCAACCCCATAACGATTTGCCAGCGCTATCAGTTCCGCTTTATTTTGCACCGGAAAGGCAACCAGCCCCATGCAGCCACCGCGGCGCACATTGCCGATTGATTCAAGTCGTGAGATAAAAGTCCTGTCGATCTGCAGCTTGGCCGCTACTTCCTGCTGTGAGAACCCTTCGCTGCGCAAGTGCAGAATCTGCTTAATTGTTTCCTTTATTTTATGAGCACTAATTAGTTTCTCACCGATGCGGATAAATTCCATATTAGCCCCTCTCCTGGCACTGTGCACAATTTTGTGTACAACTAATTTTATCACTAAGAGGACCCGTATGCAATATTTTTTTGCTGTAAACTTACCAACAAACAGCTTCACTATCTTAAAGGCTGCAGGATTTGTACTATTTCAGTCTGAGTTTTTGCCCGCATAATCCGGTTGCGCAGCTCGGCTGCACCACGTACACCTTTCAGATACCAGGCCAGATGCTTACGCATTTCCCTAACCCCAATCTGCTCACCATTTTTCTCCACCTGCATTTGCAAATGCCGCAGCGCTAAAGCTATTTTCTCAGTTAAATCTGGCTCCGGCAGCAGGACACCTTCTTCTAAATAATAAACTGTACGGCGAATGAGCCAAGGATTACCCAGCACCCCGCGCGCCAGCATGACAGCATCACAGCCGGTTTGCTCCAGCATCTGCAGAGCATCCTGCGGCTGCCATAGATCGCCATTGCCAATAACCGGAATAGTTAGCGCCTCTTTAACGGCGCCGATAATTGTCCAATCTGCCTGACCGCTATAGCCCTGAGACCTGGTACGTCCATGTACGGCTACAGCCTTTGCTCCCGCCTCCTGGGCGGCCAAAGCTACTTCCACCGCATTGATAGAACCCTCATCCCAGCCTTTACGCATTTTCACCGTCACAGGCAGTGTAGTTACTGCCTGCGTCACTGCCCGTACAATTTTATAAACTTTTTGGGGATCACGCATTAAAGCGCTTCCTTCGCCTTTGCTAACCACTTTTTTTACCGGGCAGCCCAAATTTATATCAATCAGATCAGGTTGAAGACGTGCACAAGCGGCGGCTCCGTCAGCCATTACCCCGGGGTCACTACCAAACAATTGTATGCCGATTGGCCGCTCTGCTGCCGTAAAGTGGGCAATTTTTAATGATTGCTCCGGCGCACAAATAATACCTTTAGCACTTACCATTTCGGTATAAACCAGGGCACAACCCATCTCCACGGCAATTTGGCGAAAAGGGCTGTCCGCTACGCCGGCCATCGGTGCCAATAATACTTTGTTTTTTAAACGCAGTTCTCCAATTTGCATTACTTTACTCCCCTTAAAGCATCTTTACCACTAGTATAACTGCTGTAGGTCAATATAAAACAAGAAAGACGCTGTACGCTTTTTTTAATGATGCGTCTTGCTTGTTCCTGAGGGGCTGCACCCCCTGGACGCACCTGCGGTCCTGACCACCGCAAAAGATTAAGGAGGAGTCCCCCTTAACAACCCCCTGCGGATAGGCAAGCAAGCGCATTTCAAGGTTAAAATAATTTACCGTCGGAATAAAAAAGCCTGCATCTATTGTACTAAATGCAAGCAAGAAACTATGTGCCGGTTTAAAAAGCGCCTCAGCGGCGCTCTTCAACAGTTTCGGGCAGTACAAAAAATTCTTCCAGTGGTACATCTAAGGCCCGGGCTAACTTTCTGATTAGTTCCACACGCGGGTATTTAATACCTCGCTCAATAGTAGAAAGCATAGAGACTGAAATACCTACTTCTGACGCCAATTCTAATTGGGTAAGCCTTTTCAGGCGGCGTAAAGCCCGCAGCCTCCGCCCCAGTAATACGGCTGACATTAATTTCACTCCCGTGTACACTTACTTGTTCTGCAAGGACTGCTGTTTTCTGCGCAGCGGCTGCAGTCCCTGATCTTTCCCCGCAGCAGGGAAAGCGCTCGAAAAACCGGACAGGTCTTCATCCTGCCCGCTTAGATTTATTACATTTCGGTTACATATTCTTCGACAGAAAGCCCTTAATTCCTCCCTGCCTTAGCAAATTTTGCCTTAGATTTTAAAAATAACGCATATTTCAACTATTCTATACAAAAAACCGACTCATTTCCGGTGCTGTGCGGATAGGAAAGAAAGCAAAACAAGGCTGATCTAATTTTCTATCCGCAAAAAAAAGACACCGCGGTATCTTTTCCGTTTTAACCTGTTTTCATTTGCTGCACTGTATCCCATTTTCCGCAGCGCCCGCCCCAACGTGCCAGCAGCTGACCATCTGCGGAGATGTTAACAATCTCACAGTGGTTGGGACAACCTTTGCATTCAAAACTGCTCGCCTGATAATCTGTAGTAGACACTGCAAAACCCCGAAAATTGGTTTTTTGCTTTTCTTTTGTCGCCTCTTTTGCTAATAAAGCAGCCCCAATGGCCCCCATCACAGCAAAGTATTCCGGAATATAAATCTCTAAGCCTAATTCCTTTTCAAAGGCGGCACGGATACCAACATTGGCCGCCACCCCACCCTGGAATACTACCGGGGGCAGAATCTCTTTACCTTTCCCCACGTTATTGAGATAGTTTCTGACCAAAGCATCACAAAGCCCGGCAACAATATCAGGCGTCGGGTGCCCCATTTGCTGTTTATGGATCATATCCGATTCTGCAAAAACAGAGCATCTGCCTGCGATGCGCACCGGGTTGGTGCTCTGCAGGGCCAGGGCACCGAACTCTTCAATAGGGATATTGAGCCTGGCTGCTTGATGATCCAGAAAGGAACCGGTTCCGGCAGCACATACTGTGTTCATGGCAAAATCTACGACTACCCCGTCGCGGAGCAAAATAATTTTTGAATCCTGCCCGCCAATTTCCAAAACTGTCTGCACATCGGGCACTAAATGAGAAGCTGCCACTGCATGTGCAGTGATTTCATTCTTGACCGTATCAGCCCCGACAATCACTCCCGTCAAAGTCCGGGCACTTCCCGTCGCGCCCACACCACAAATCTCGATTTTTTTGTCCTTTACGGCTTCTGCCACCTGACGCATGCCTTCCTGCACAACTTTAATCGGCTGACCGGCAGTGCGCAAGTATATATCAACCAGCACCTTACCATCCTCGTTTATGACCACCAAGTTCGTGCTGACCGAACCGACGTCAACCCCAAGGTATGCTTGCAAATCAACTCGCCTCCTGCTTCATGCGTTTCTGCCGCAGCAAATCTAAAAAAGCTTCCAGCCGAGTCTGAATTCCTGCCTGGCCGGTTTGCTCGTCCAAAAACAGTGTTAACACCGGAATGCCTTTATCCCTGCTGACTGCAGGCATGATACTTTTTGAGACAATTTCCGGAATACAGGTAAAGGGAGCTAAGTGAATAACACCGTCAAATCCCTGCTCCGCATAACGTACTACTTCGCCGATGCTGTTTTGCCCATGACCTCCAACCAATTGGTTTAAATAGGGAACTGCCGCAGCTCGCACATCCTTCTCACCATAACCAAAAGCATTATCACGCGTCCAGTTCATGAGAAAAATAGAGCGATGCACATAAACTCCCATCTCGCCAAGCAGCTTTTCCACATCATGATTGGCAAAAGGTTCAAGCACTACATAAATTTCACCAATCAATCCCACTTTGAGCGGTTGGCAGTAAGGGTCTATGGGCACATTATGCAGTCGAGAGAGCGCCTCCTCCAAGGCTGCCTTTACTTCTTTAACAGACCTGGCCTGATCAATTAGCTCTAAACCCTCTTCATAAACCTTTGTTATTTCCTGTTTAGAAAGGGCTAACGGTCTCAGTTTATGCAGTGTACTCTCCAGTTCATCTAAAACTTTAAGTTTTGCCCAAGCTATTCTAAACTGTTTAGCAAAGTTTAGCCATCCCTTTGGTCTGACCAGTTCTGCTAATTGGTGCAAAAAATCACGCGGCGAAACAAGCGGCGGTTCCAGGATAATCATCTTCACCGGGTACCCCAAATCATGCAGTATTCTTCTGTGTATCTCTCCATAATAGCCTGCCCGGCAGGGTCCACAGCCGCCCGAAGTCAGGATGGTATCTGCTCCTAATTCCAGTGCCTCCAAATAAGTACCCAGCAATATTTTAAACGGCAGGCAAGCAAATTCCGGTGCATATTTTACACCTAAAGAAAGAGTTTTTTGGGAAGGGACAGGCGGATAAACAATTTCGTGGCCCAGCTCTTTTAAGAAGAAACTAATAACAAGATGTGAAGTTCCCATATAGGGAAAAGTAATTTTCATACCATCCCCTTCTTCCTCTTAATAAGATCTACAAAAGCCTCAACTCTTGTTTCCACACCGGCTTCCCCAGTATGCTCATCAATAGAAACCGTAATAAACGGCACCTTTTTGGCTTTACATTCCAACTCAATAATTTTGTTAGTCATAGAATCGGGGCCACAACCAAAAGCAGTAAGATGAATAATCCCATCTAGATTTTTATCCTCTAAATAATATATTGCTGCCCAAACAACTTGATTGCTGTAGTACCAAAAGAGATTTTTGCGCAGCTTCTTACTCAGACGCTTCATTTCTTTATCCGGCACCATTTCCGGAGTAACTACCTGTACACCGTAACGCCTTAACTTGGTTAAGAGCCCTATACTGATAAAATTATCATAAAGGTTATAAGGATAACCAACTACAGCAAGCTTCAGGGCACCGTCGATCAGCTGCACAGACGGTTCTTGTCCACCCTCAAGACAGGCAAACGCCTCAACCGGAGTTAAACCTTTAAATAATAATTTCCGGTAGTTGGCAAAATTATACTTGGCGCGGTAAATAGCATGCATAATTTTCAGCCTGTTAGCAGTAAATCTGCGTCCTATGCCATATAAAAAGCGATACAACTCCATTTTGCCTTTTTTCAGATCGAGGCGGTTCTCGATAATCTCAGGCAGCCCGGCGATAGAATACTTTACCATATCCGGCAGGCCTAAAAACTTCGGACATAAAGTGCTCTTACCATCCAGTGAAACCAGCCTGGGCATAAACAGAATATCTACTTTGTCGATTAAAGCAGCAACATGGCCGTGAAAAAGTTTAATGGGCACACAGGCATCGGTAACAGTGTTTCTGACACCATCATCTAACAGTTCTTTATTAGATTCGGGGGAGACAATTACTTCGGCACCCAATGTTTCAAAGAATGGTTTCCATAAGGGGTAGAATGTAAAGTACGATAACGTCCTAGGGATTCCAACCCGCAACGCTCCACCTGCTTTCTAGAATCAGAATTATTTGCACACTGTATTATATTTTTATTCGTGAATTATCTAATATTTTCCTGCCCGGGCTTCACTTAACAAAATATTACAAACTATAAGGCCGGTCTTCCCCCCAACTCTTGCAATTTCCTTCATGTTATGTTACAATAAAGTTTGCGTCGGGGCGTAGCGCAGTTTGGTAGCGCGCTTGGTTCGGGACCAAGAGGCCGCAGGTTCAAATCCTGTCGCTCCGACCATGATAAAATATAAAAACCACGGGAGTTTTTCAGCTTCCCGTGGTTTTTTGATGATGCTCACAATCTTGTATCACAAGGGCATGATAACTGCAGCTCAGCTTAAAGAATTGCCAAGTCTTTTTACTAAAGAAATGATTGATTATGCCGATAGCTAAGAGAGAAGAACTAGAGCAGTCAGGGTACAGGACTACCCGTAGCCGGGCTGATTACACGAAAGGATGGTTGTTAACAGCATATGCGCAAAAAAGGCATGCCCGATCCGATCTGGGTAACAGACGCAGTTGTAAAAGCTATAGAGCCAAGCTATATCATTCTCGTACCATGCAGAGATAAAAACATCAGCTATATGATCTATCCCGATCATTTTCCCGGTCTCAGGCTTACGAAGGGTGAGATAGTCAAAATCCGCCTGGAATATGGTAACGTTACAGCCATCGAACGGAGAAGGGACAGCGCAGTAAAAGGTGTCTTAGCAATAAAAACAAACCCTTGACAGTTACGCTATTATTGAATATATCTACATAAACAGCACCCTGCAGAGGTGCTGTTTAAACTTAATCATTGAACTTGATACATGCCATGCTGCTGCATGTAATTAAAAATACCTTCTCCATGCTGCTGTTCTTCTTTTTGAATATGATTTAATGCCTGTCTGACTTGGGGGTCTGTACATTCAAAGATTACGGTATCATAGGTGCCGGATACATATTTTTCTGTAGCTAACATATCACTGCACAGGTCAGCATCCGCTTGACCTGCCAAGGCTGTACTGCCTCCGGCTATATTTTGTCCCGACTGCTGCTGTCCGCCAGACTGACTGCCCTGCTGTTGTCCGCTCTGCTGTCCGGCTTGTGAACCCTGTTGGATATTGGGCACCTGGCCGTTTAAAATCTGCTCAACAGTCTGATAATGCTGGCGCTCCTGCTCAGCATAAGCAGTAAACAATTGCTGCAGCTGCGGATCTTTCGCTTTTTGGGCTGCTTCCGTATACTTTTTAATACATAGTTCTTCCTGCTTCTTTTGGTCCTCTAACAGCATTCTTTCCTTTTGCGTTAATTGCATAATAAAACACCTCCTGTTGCAGTTTCTGCAATTAGAGGTGTTTTATTCATCTTCATCACTAAGCAGGTACGGGCACCCCGCAGAATAGCTGCTAAAAGCATTTTGCTGCCATTACCCGAACAAAGATTTTTGCTAATAAAGGCAGTCCCTCAGTGATTAAACCCTTTTCCCAATCCGCCCGCATTTTGCCGCTTTGTACATAACTGAGGATAGCAGCCTCCTGCGTCAAAGTCAGCAGCAAAGATTGCAGACCAGTGGGCTTGCCCGACCCAAAAGCAAGGGCCAGCAAATCATTAAAAGTTTGCAGATCAGAGTTTTCCCATACAGCACAAATCTTTTGCTCCAGTTTAAGTCGGGCGCCAATAATTTTTTCTACCGACTGCTCATATTGTTCAGTCTGCCTGCAGGCAATTGCACGTGCCGCCAAAATGCCGGAGATGCAGGCAGTATCGATGCCGCCGCCATGCAGCGGCGAACATAGGCCTGCGGCATCACCAACCAGCAGGGTTTTGCCGTAGACTAACCGTGGGCGGCGGGAAATGGGGATAGGTCCGCCTGCTTTATGCAGAACCGGATTTGCCTGCAGACCTGCCTGAGCTATAAACTGCTGCAGGGCGGCGTGCAGGCGGCGCTTTTCTTTCCTCCGGCCAAACCAGGCAAGACCGACATTAGCAGCTTTGTCACTCTTGGGGAAAATCCAGCCATAACCGCGACAGCCGGGGTCAGCCACAACCTTGATCTTACCCTGCAGCCGCGCAAAATCACCGGCAATAGTGTACTGGGCCGTGGGCGCCGTACGTACAGTTGGTAAAGAATATATCTTACCGCTGAGAGGACGTACCCCGCTGGCATCAATAATCCAGTCATACTCACGCTCTAGTCGTTGATAAACTTGTGGCGTAACGGGAAAATACTCGACAAGCTGACAGCCTTCAGCCACTGCTGCTGCAGCTAAAGATTTTTGCCAAGTCGAGCGATCAATCATCCAGATGTTTAACGAAGAACTATCTACAACAAAAGTGTCAATGACAGAGAAGATAATTTCTGTCACAGGAAAACAAATTCCGGCAGTAGGCGGCGCCAACATCTTAAGCAGGTCAAAAAAACCTTCCGCACAACTGATATTCTCGCCAATCCCTGCTTTTTCAAACAAAGTAACATCCAGCCCATGTGCGCAGGCTTCCCGTGCCGCTGACAAACCTCCCGGTCCGGCGCCAATTACAGCTACTTTACAGCCCACTTCATTACCTCCCGCTATAAAAGCTCTACATCTTCATTATTGCTTGAATAGCGGTTTATTACTCTTGCGGTGTGATCATGGCGCAGCTTTACCTTGCCGGCTGCGGCAGTAATGTGAATGTCAGCAACGGCGTCTTTTGTCTCTAATTCTTTACTAAAGTAGCTGCGGTCACCTACACTGATCATGCGACCCTCGTCACTGTCTATGCTCATTAAAGCGCCGCTCGTACGTAAACGTACACCAACATTGTCAGGGATATAGATGGTGATCTCGCTGGCACCGCTTTCGATAGTAATCTCGCAGTCAGTTTGCCCCAGCCGGAGGTCAATATCACCCGCCCCGGCCTTAATTTCCAGCTCTTCCAATAATAAATGGGAAAAATCCAAGTTAGCTTTAGTGGCGCCTGTATGCAAAGTTAGCTGTAAAGGCAGCTGTTCTGCCAGCGATAGCTGCCAATGTGAAACCCTGTTATCAAAATTAAATTTGTCGTCCTGGTCCTTTACAAGAATTTCAGCTGTTTCTTCCTCCTGTTTATGTGATATTTTAGGCTGCACCTGCGTCTGCAGTTTCAGCGCCACCAAGTCACTGCCAGGATGGGATGTTAATTCAAGTTCACCGGCATGCTGGATAAGCTGCAAATTAACTGCCCGCACATTACCTTCATTACTGATTGTGGTTTCAAATGTTTGGGCACTTTTAGGTCCAGAGGAAGTTAAATAAGAGAAAAAGCCTCCCCCCACCAGTGCCACTACCAGCAGCGCTACCAGCAAACCTGTAATACCGCTGTTATCTTTGCCTAACAGCAGCAGCACACCCCAGAGAATAAGCAAAAGGGGCCAATACCGCCAAAGTTCACGGGCAGCCGCAGCAGGTATAACGCCCAGGTTAACCAACAGCCAGACCATACCAATAATTACAACAGCAATGCCTAACACAATACGATCAGCTTTCATTTTCTACCACCCCAAACCAGCAGCAGTCCGACACCGATTAAAACCAGCGGCCAGAAGTAATAGCGGAAAAATGATACCGGCAAAAACTGGCGTATCAGCAGGAACATACCAATGGCAATTATGATAAGCCCGATAGTACGTGTGTCTACATTTTTTTCTTCAATACCGGGGGTTATATCGATAGCATCACCATGGCGGGGTTCCTCAGGGATGATGATCCAGGCAATAGTGTATGCCGGTATGCCAATGCCGCCGGCCAGCCCCCCAATCGCCCACAGCAAACGCACTAAAGTTACATCTACATTAAAATAACGGGCGATGCCCATACATACTCCGCCCAGCATCTGCTGATCACGTGCACGGTACAGTCTCTTCAAAAACCTCACCTCCTTGCACAGAATACGCTAACTAAAGAAAATTTCATCCTCATTTAAACATATAAGAAAGCTTACTGCTGATACATAATTTACTATTCCCTGGCAACATTATAATACGGGAGGTGATTAGATGGAAATAAAATCTTTTCTGGAAAGAGCCCTGCTCAATGAACAAGAACAAGTACGGGATTATCAACGTTTCGCCGCACAAACAGACAACGAGAAAGTTCGCCAGGCATTTTTTGAATTCGCTGAAACCAGCGGTCACACCGCCGCTAAAATAAAAGATCTGCTTGATAACCTTGAAGATGAAAGAAATTAAATAACTCAAAGTTAAAACAATTTGTCAGCCGAAAACAAAACACCCAGCTGGGTGTTTTTATTTTTTTTACCCGACATGACGACACTGCTTGTCGTGGATAACTCCTTCATACGCCTCGATTAATTTTTTCGCCATATTGAGCGAAGAAATCTTTTCTGCTTCCACCAGACAATTTTCCGCCATTTTCTGCCGCAATTGATCGTCCTGCAGCAGCTGTAGTACGCGGACAGTAAAGTCTTCCAGTAACAGAGGTGTTAAAAAACCGTCAATACCGTCATTAACCATCTCTGCAGCTCCTAAAGCTTTCACGGCCACTGCAGGCAAACCGGCTGCTTTGGCCTCTCCCAGCACCAACCCCTGTGTTTCCGTTGTCGAAGCAAAGACAAATAGATCGGCGCCGGCATAACAGTTTACAACCTGTTCTCTGGGCATGGTGCCGGTAAAGATAACTGCCGGGGACAGTCCCATCTCCTGCGCTTGAGCCTCCAAAGATTCTCGGTCCGGGCCGTCTCCCACAATAACCAGGACTGTTTCCGGCTCTGCTGCACGGATACGCTGATAAGCCTGCAGTAAAAAACCAATATTTTTTTCTTTTCCCAGGCGACCCAGATGAAGCAGGATTTTTTTCTCCGCGGGAATCTGGTACTGCTGACGCAGCCACTGCCGGTCCAGCCGGGTAAATTCACCAATCTCAATCCCGGTTGGTAAAGCTTTCACTTTTGTCACCACATTGGGAGCAATGATTTGACGAACAATATTAGTTGGCGCAATCACCAGGTCACAACGGTTGCAGAAATTACATGACAATTTTAAAACAACTTTTTTTGAAATTCCCTGGGCAAAAGGCAGATAGTGTACATACCTGTCATACATGGTATGATAGGTAAACACTAAAGGTATATCAAAGCGTTTTGCGCAGCGTGAGCCTAGTAAGCCCATAGAAAATGGTGAATGCACATGAATTATGTCAAGATCTAAACGTTTCACAGTGGCATTTAAATTAAGTGAAAAAGGTAAAGCAATGGAGAAGTCCGGATAAGTCGGTGTCGGTACCGAAGCAAAGCGAAAAACACCGTCTTCTTCTTCGCAATTAGGATAATTGGGAGCGAAAATATAAACTTCATGGCCTAGTTCTGTCAGTTTAGCCTTAGTAGTTTCGATGGAGCGTACCACCCCACTGGTATACGGCTTATAACTGTCAGTAAACATGCCAATTCTCACAAGAGTCCCTCCTCACATCTGTAGGTGCTGTCATCACCATACTAATCTCAGTATGTCCTTTTTTCGTACAGAGGAATCTTAATTACACAGAAACAAAGAATTCTACTTGTCTGCACTCCGCTGCTGCTGAGATCTAAGCTTCACTATATATTATACTAAAAAAAAAGACTTAAAGATTAAAATCCGGAGAAAAATAAGTTAAGATTTGCTAAAAATGCCTCCCCATTACTAGTGACTGCTTGTCTTTTGCCAAATATTATGGCAAACAAGATTAAGGGGATCCCCCTTAATAACCACCGGAGAGGAAAGAACGCAACAAAAAACGCCGGCATAACCGGCGTTTAATCGTTTACCTATCCTGCAGGGGATATGGCGGCCACTGAGGATTAAAGTCTGGACATTCACTAAGAACTTCGTCACAATCGGGGGGCTCGGGGCAAAAACCATAAGAGGGTACAGCTATCTGAACAGTGGCTAAAAGCTTCAACAAGGTGTATTTACCTATGCAGGCAATAATGGTCGTACGTAATGCACCGTATTCCAATTCCTCACTCTCCACAAATGCCTGCAAGCACTCAAGGAAAGGAATCTCACAGTGGAGGAATAATCCAGGCTCTCCTGCACGCGGCACATTAAATGTTTTAATTACCGTCTTTTCCTCACATAAAATCTGTGTGGAACCATCCTCAAAAATCAGCTTAATTTTAACTTTGTAACTTACAGTAACGCGTACCCGGCCTTGAGAAACAATTTCACAACTGGGTCCATCAATTATTTCCACTTTGTAGCAAAGCACATCTACAATGGGATTCTCCGGGCAGGCCTCATAACAAAACTCAACTTCGTCAACCTGAACATTTTTACACTCATCATACACCTTATCTACCAGCAGACAAACAACTTCGGTTGGGGGTGGGCAGCCGTATATAGGATCACACGGGCCAATTTGTACATCTGCGATTTGGTCATTACCATGACCACAACCGCCTTTGTATTTTTTCATGTTTTCTGCAACCTCCTTTCATGTAGATATGTAGGCGCATTACTGCTTACGAACCGAGTTCTATGCTAATATATGCGACCTTGCGGGAGAGTGTGCAGTAAGCAAAAACATTTCCTGTCATGATAATTGCGATACAGTGATATATATCATTATAGGAAGGAGGAAGGAAAAATGAATCACTTGCTTACCATGCCGTTTGTTTTCCATGGTCAAACAAACAATTACTTACTGCAGCTTGACCCAGCCGGAGACTTAAGCAGCACCCGCTTTAGTCTGACGGACGATCATACCACAACGACACTGATACAGTCGGACTGCACAGGTTTTTGCGCGGCAGGCAGCAGTAATGAACAGCTGCATATACTGACAGCTACAAAAGAAAACAGGCTTAAGTATTATCTCTTAACAGGTGATGATCTGCAGCAGCTGCCCTTTTTCGTCCAGACAGCCCCCCCGGCTTTTACTTTAACTTTTACCGGCAGCGGGCAAGGTTACTATTGCGCGGAAGGCCAAGGAAGATTAATCTTTGCCCTTTTGCCTGAATCCGGAGAGTGGCAGTTTTATGAGCTTCTCAACGGGCAACAACCTGTACCCCTGGCTATGGCTGTTGACCTGGTAGGGTATGTACATCTTCTGCTGTTTGACCGCAGCGAAAAGCTGCTCTACTATCAATCTCTGGAACCGAAAACATACCGCACCGGCAGGCCATTCGCTTTAGCATCCAACTACAATCTGCTGACAGTCCCTGCTTTTTTATTAGACTCTGTACAAAATTTACACCTTGCCTGGCAGGAAGGTGACTCACTGCACTATCAGGCCAGGTTAGCCGGCGGCTGGCCCAGCGGCGGCTGGCAGCATAAAATCACTCTACCTCTGCCGTTCTCTGTGCAGCTCATGTCCTTTACAGAAAAATATCCTCAACCGGAACTATGGCTGCTGGACGAAAACAAGATCGTCCATTACTACAATCCTCTGGCAGCGGCAGAAAAAAGCCAAAGCTCTGCCTCTGAAAGTTTTATACCGGTGCGCTGTGCACAACTGACAAATCAACAAATTCGCCTACTTAAGCAAACTGAGGGTACTGCTTTTTTTGCCAGTGTCATTAAAGCGCTGCAGGAAGAAACGCAAATTCAGACCTCCCGGCAGGAAGAAGAAGAAAGCCCGCTGTTTTTACATGCGCGCCGTTTAATGGCTGAAAAAAAACGACTGGAATATGAGCTGAGCAAAAAAGAAGCCTCTTTAGCACAGCTGCAGCATATGCTGGAGCTGGCGCAGGAAAACAACCGTAAACATTCCATTGCTGTAAATGAAAAACTTTATGAGATAAATAAGCGCAGCAGAGAACTGCAGCAAAAAAACAACCAGCTGGAACAAGAGCTGCAGGCACTGCAGACCAGATTGGCAGAAGTACAGGAAAAATTATCCCAGGCAGATGCTGTCAACAATGAGCAGAGAAAACAGCTGACCCGCTTACGTAATGAGCTTGTCACCGCATTAAACAAAGAAAAAGAACAAAACAAAAAAATAGCCCTGCTGGAGGCAGAGCTGGCCAATAAAAGAGGTGTGTGGGATACTATCACCGGTATGTTCCAGAATAAGACATCTGCTAAAAAATAATCCCTTCTGTCTGGAAAAGGGATTATAGCTACTCAGGTCCTGCTCACTAATAGTTAATCCCGGGGCAGCCTTCTTTTTTCTGTTTGACCCGGGGACAAGCAGTTTGTTACCCTATAGTCATTATAAATAATGATATGGAGGAAGTAAATGAAACGTCTCTCAAGAGTTTTAACAGTGACTCTGCTTATTGTTTTACTAACAGCAGGCAGTATATCTGCAGCAGCTCTGCCTCCGCGGTGGCCACAGCCGGCCTGGTTTGCTCAGTTTCAAAACGCGCAACCGACACCGACACCAACTCCGCTCCCCAACCCGGAACCGGAAAGGGAACCGGCCCCTGTAAACCCCAACAGCCTTACAGCGGCTGAAAAAACTGTTTTTGACGGCATCAATGGTGAACGTCTTTCCAGAGGGCTCCAACCACTTACCATTAATTACGAGTTAGTCAAATTAGCACGTCTCAAAAGTAAAGACATGGCAGAGAATGGTTATTTTGCCCACCGTTCACCAACATACGGCAGTGCCTATGATATGATGCGCCAACACGGTATTCGTTACAGTTATGCCGGCGAGAATTTAGCCAAGACATCATCCGCGGCCAATGCTGTAAAACTATTTTTGGGCAGCAGCGGACATCGCAATACCCTGCTCAACCCACGTTTCAACCAAACCGGGATCGGTGTCTACCAGCACGGCCGCCAGGTCTATGTTACACAAATGTTTATCGGAGTCCGTTAATTGTTAAGGAGTATGAACTTGTTCATACTCCTTTTTCTCTAAGCTTTCACGTCACCCCTGACTTTTAACTATCATACAATGATAAGGAAAGGGGTGTTAAAATTGAAGATTCTGCATCTAAATCGTTTTTTTTATTCCGGCCAAACTACCCATGCCTTTTCGCTGGTGCGCGAACAGCAAAAACAGGGATTTGATGCGCGCTTGATCATGGATGGTAATCCTTCCTATCAGGCGTTAGCTCTCTATAAAGAAACGCTGACTGAATTAGGAGCGATAGTTGTTAAACCTGGAGATTTACAGGGCTGTTTAAATTATCTCGGGCCGTGGCAGCCCCAGATTATTCATGCCCACTCGCCTTTAACTTTTCCTCTGGCCATGGCTTTGACCAAAAAGTATCATGCCGCCTTGGTTATAACCTGTCATGGTTTAGGCATTAATCGCCGTGAAACAGAAGCGTGTCTGCATGAAGCCAAAGCCATCATCTGTATCTCGGTACGTGTGGCCAACAGTATGCGGCAGTTCAGGGATAAGGTTCATATCATTCCTAATGGCGTGGACTTAAATGAATTCAAACCGGGTAAAAAGTCAGAACCGCTTAAAATCGCTTACGTAGGCCGGGTAGATGCAGGCAAGCAAAAGGGTTATAATCATTTTTGCAAGGCAGTCGATTTGTTGGCCGGAGTGGAATTCTATGTGGCGTCGGACAAAAAACCTGCCAGTAAAACTGCCCGCTATCTAGGTTGGACAAATGAAGTTGCCGATTTACTGGCACAAACAGATATTATGGCCGGTACAGGTCGTGCCATCATTGAAGGTTTAGCATGTGGTAACGCAGTTATCATCCTCGGACGTAACTGCCAGGGCATCCTGACCCCGGAAAAGGCTGCCAAAGAGGAATTCCTGGATTTAAGCGGCTTGGCAGGTAATGAACCGTGCTATAAAAACATTTTTTATGATCTGGCCAAACTTACCCAAAACAAACTATATTTGGAACAGCTGCAGGCCTTTGGCCGCGAATTAGCTGTTAAAACTTACGATAATACAGTACTAACACAGCGTATTATACAAATTTATCAAAATGTTATCACAGCAAAACAATAGAGCCCGTAACAACAATTCCGACTTTTAACAGTCGGAATTGTTGTTACTACAGCCGGAGCAGCGCCCATAAATCTCCATGTTGTGACTTAGGATGGTAAATCCGGCAGCTCCGGCCAGCTCCATAGAATTCTGCAGGGCGGGGCCGGCAGGGATACAGACAACCTTCTCACAGTCTACACAAATAACATGGGAATGGAGTTGATCCTGCTGCACCAGTTCATAAACTGCCCCCGACTGTAGTGATATCTGCTGCAGGGCACCAATTTCCACCAGCAGGCGCAAATTACGATAGACTGTATCTAAACTGATCTTGACTTGCCGTTTCTGCAGCAAACGATGAACTTCCAAGGCACTAAGGCGTGAAGTAGTAGTCAGCAGTATCTCTAAAATCTGCTGTCTTTGCTGTGTCAGCTTATAGCCCTTTGTCTTCAGCCGGGTCAGAAGCTGCTGTCTGCTCATGCTGTTTTCCTCCACTTCTTCTCACTTTATTATAGAATACTGTCAGGCAAAATAAAGACAGCGCACACATGACAATGGTACCGCCTGGCGCCAAATCACCGGCATAAGCAAGGGTAAGCCCTGCACAGACTGCGCTCACAGCGATAAAATAGGACCAGTAGACTGTGGCGCGAAAACTACGGCCAAGCTGTAATGCTGCCGCAACAGGCACGGTGATCATGGAAGAAACTAAAAGTATACCTACAACCCGCATAGCCATCGTAATCGTCAGGGAAGTGGCCGCCACAAAAATTGTATTGACCACATCAACGCGAATGCCTGCCGCCCTGGCACCGTCCTCATCAAAGGCAATATAAAACAGCTCCTTCCGCAAAAGCGAGATAATAACTATTATCAATAAACCGACGGCACTGATCAAATAGAGATCCCGCCTGGAAATAGCAATGACACTGCCAAAGAGATAGGAAAATAAGTCGGCATTATAAGCACGGGATAAACTAATTAAAATGACAGCCAGACTGGTGCCGGCGGAAATGTGAATAGCTATGGCCAAATCGCTGAAAATACGATAGTTGCGCCGCAGCACTTCCACAGCAGCTGCCGCGGCTAAGGATAAAGTCAAAGCTGCAGCCAACGGATAGATACCCGTAATAAAACCTAAAGCTACCCCGGCTAAGGACAGGTGTGAAAACATATCGCCCATCATAGACTGCCGGCGTAAAACTAAAAAAATACCTATGGTGGGACAGAGGATAGCTACGATAATACCTGCGAGAAAGGCTCTTTGCATAAAGGCTAAGCGTAGAATCTCCACCCAACCTCCCCTCCCTCCTGTGCTGCTGACAGCAGTTTAGCGCTGCCCATATACTTGGGCAGCAATTTCTTCTGACCAAAAATCAGCCGGGGCTCCCCGAAAATACAGCTTTTTATTGAGGCAGGCCAAGCTGCCGGCATATTTACTAACCATACCAAGATCATGACTAACCAGCAGAATAGTTAAGCCATGTTCTTGCTGCAGCATAAGCAGGAGCTGATAAAATTGTTCAAGGGCCTGTAAATCTACCCCTACTGTAGGTTCATCCAGGATTAACAGCTCCGGTTCAGCAGCCAGAGCGCGTGCTATCAGCACCCGCTGCTGCTGTCCTCCAGTCAGCTCACCCATGGGCCTGCTCTCCAGCTCTTCCACTCCTACCTGCCGCAGCACCTGCAGCACCCGCTTTTGCGCTGCCGGTCCGGGCCGTGTGAAAAGGCCCAGCTTTGGTGTTAAACCAGACAGCACCACTTCATACACCGTTGCCGGAAAAGCGTGATCAAAAGCTGTAACATTTTGTGCCACATAGCCCAGACGTGAATACTGTTTAAAGTTGGCACGATCAACCCCAAATAAACGTACCCGCCCCTGACTGGGCGGCAGCAGTCCCACAATTATTTTCAGCAGCGTACTCTTGCCGGAACCGTTAGGTCCTACGATGCCAAGAAATTCACCCGGCTGCACCGTTAAGTTAATATTCTCCAGCACCGGCTGCTGTCCATAATAAAAATAGATCTGCTCTAGCTGCAAAACAGCTGCAGTCATGCCCCACCCCCCTTTAATTAGACAAGGCTTTAGCCAGTTGAGCTAAATTTTGCCGCATGATGGTAAAGTAATCTACGTTTTTCTGCTCTTCCTCAGCCGTTAGCGCCGCAGCAGGATGCAGAATTAAAACTTCTGCGCCCACTTCCCTGGCCAGCGTACTTGTCAGACGCTCTGAAGTAAAGGGCTCTTGAAAGATATAGTGAATATCGTGTTCCCGCATAAACCTAACCAGCTCCTCCATTTGTCCCGGACTGGGCTCCGCCTGTGGAGTAAGGCCGCTGATCGCCCTTTGCTCCAGCTCGTAGCGTTTTGCCAAATAAGCAAAAGCTAAATGAGTTACTACAAATTCACGGCGTGGAGCTGCCTGCAAAGTGTCCCGATACTCCTGATCAAGTGCTTTAATTTCCTGGCGAAAAGCGGCTAAATTCTCCGCAAATATTTCCGCATGCTCCGGATCATGCTGCATTAAAGCCGCGGCTATTATTTCCGCCTGGTGCAGCGCATTTACCGGATCCAACCAAATATGGGGATCAGGTATGGCCTCAGCTGCATCTTCAGCGTGGTGCTCTGCATGGTGACGGTGGCCCTGAAATCCATACAGGAGGCTCACACCTTCTGAGGTATTAACAATCGGTACTTTTCCTTCCAGCACTGCATCTATTTTACTTAACCAGGGCTCAATACCGAGACCGTTAACTACAAGCAGATCAGCTTCCAGCAGTGCAGCCAATGTTTTGGGCCCCGGTTCCCAATCATGAACATTTGCCCCGGTCGGCACCAAATTAATAACATTAACATGGCTGCCCCCGATTTTGCGTGTAAAATCATAGAGGGGGAAAAATGACGTATACACAGTCAGTTTACTTGAAGCCTTGCTCTCTGCCGGCTGCTTACTACAGCCTGCTGCCGGTAAGAGCACTATTAATAACAGCAGCAAGACTAAAACCCTTTTTTGCATGGCCGCCTCCACTCATATTTGCTAAATAATAATATTCTTATTTACATTTAATTATACAATTATAACCACGAAAAAAAAAGCCTGCCTTGTGGCAGTTTTACATTCTCTTGAGAAAGAAAACTGCAGATGGCTTAGCCCTCCACAGTTTACTCTTCTTCTTTTTCTTTTGGTAAAGAAGTAACCCCGGCAACATGCGAAATGTCTTGATCACAGTAAGGACAGCGCCATGCAATTCTCTGTGATTCAGCGGCAGAATACGACGCCTTACCACAATACGGACAGATTTTATAGGGCAAACCCTCAGCCCCCCCTCGTTGATCTGTCTAATAATTCTACAGCTCGACCTGCTTTCCTTTTTTTAGTTGGTAAAAATTACTGCATATGCCGCTGATAAATTATCCGCAAACCATCTAATGTCAGGAGGGGATTAATAATCTGCAATGTTTCACTTGCCTCTGCTATCAGAGATGCTAAACCGCCTGTGGCAATTACCTGCGGCGCCGTGGTAAATTCCCTGGCCATGCGCTTAACAATACCGTCTACCTGCCCGGCAAAACCGTAAATAATGCCCGACTGCATACTGGCAATGGTGTTGCGGCCGATTACATGCTGTGGTTTTTTTAATTCTACGCGGGGCAGTTTAGCCGCCTTTTGAAACAGTGCCTCTGTAGAAATTCCTATACCGGGCGCAATGGCGCCACCTAAATAGTCGCCGGCTGCAGAGACAGCATCAATGGTGGTGGCAGTACCAAAGTCTACAATAATTAAAGGACCGCCGTACAACTCATAACCGGCAACGGCATTAACAATTCGATCTGCTCCTACTTCCCACGGATTGTCAACAAGTAGATTAATGTCCAGTTTGATATTTGAACCTATTACCAGCGGTTCCTGCTGCATATAGCGCCTTGACATTTCAGTTATTGCTGACATCAGCGGCGGCACTACCGAAGAGATGATAACACCACTTAAATCCTGCTCTGTAATGCCCGCCTGGGAAAATAAAATTTTCAGGATGACGCCGTACTCATCACCGGTCTGCTGACGCTGCGTAGAAATGCGCCATGATACCATAAGTTTTTCACCTGCGAAGATACCCAGCACCATATTGGTGTTGCCAACATCAATCGCTAACAGCACATTTTTTCCCCCTTTAATAATCTGCCAGCGAGACTTCTCCGCCCCAAAGGGTTTCTCTTCCTTTTTCCGTTTCCACCACTAAGGCGCCCTGTTCAGTAATATCCACTGCACGGCCGGCAATCTGTTTCCCTGCAGCTTGAATTACTACCGGTTGACCCAGTGTGACAGAATATCTGCGCCAGCGTTCTAAAACCTCTGTCAGACCATCCTTTAACATGTTCAGGTAAGCTGTTTCAAAACTATGTAAAAAAAGTTGTACCCATTCAGCACGGTTTATCCTTTGCTTTGTTTCGGCCAAAATTGAGGTGGCGATAGCCTCCACTTCCCTTGGCAGCTGTGCAAGGGGAACGTTAGCATTAAGGCCCAGTCCCACTACTGCATAATGCAGGCAGTCTCCTTCTGCAGAGAGTTCTGTTAAGATGCCTGCCATTTTTTTGCCGTGAACCAGCAGATCATTAGGCCACTTGATTCCCACCTTTAAACCGCACAGTGACGCAGTAGCTTCAACTGCCGCCACAGCGGTCAGCAAAGTCAGTCCCTGCACCATATAAGGCGTTAAGGGCGGCCGCAGCAGTAAAGACAGCCAAATGCCGCCGCTGGGAGAGCTCCAGCTGCGGCCCAGACGTCCGCGCCCCGCCGTTTGCCTTTCTGCAATCACCAGCAGGCCTTCGGCCGCACCGCTCTTTGCCAACTCCTTGGCTAAACGATTGGTGGAATCAAGTTCGGTAAAATATTTGATCCGGCGTCCTAAATATTTTGTTTGCAGACCGTCACTTACTGCCTGTGGCGTCAGTAAATCCGGCTGTCTGCTTCCCTTCATGAT